>CALXUL010000243.1 GCA_944391635.1 uncultured Clostridia bacterium
GACTCTTTTAGCGCATATTCTTCGGAATATATACCCACTTCAGCGCAAGCCTTTTTCTTATTATTAACATATACACGGCTTGCAGGATCGTCACCCACGATTATTACTGCCAAACCTGCCTTTATT
The DNA here is from genome assembly GCA_944391635.1 of uncultured Clostridia bacterium. Lineage (GTDB taxonomy): Bacteria > Bacillota > Clostridia > UBA1381 > UBA1381 > HGM11525. The sequence goes on from CALXUL010000243.1 coordinate 127, forward strand.
CCTTCTTTTTTTATTTTTTCCGCCAGCTCCGACTTTATTCTGGCCGATACTGTTTTTCCGCTGAGAATCTTTGCCATTTTCTAAATTCCTCCTGTTATTATTATCTGGTTTTATTAAACAGCCCTCGCCGTACCCAATTAAATCTTCCCTGCCTGCTTCTATTAAAGCCTGCTTTACAAGATTTCTGTTTTTAGGATTTGCAAACTGCAAAAGTGCACGCTGCATTGATTTTTCATGCGGTGTTTTTGCAACATAAACTTCTTTTTGCGTGACAGGATCCTTTCCGGTGTAATACATACACGTGGAGACCGTACCTGGCGTGGGATAAAAATCCTGTACCTGCTGCGGGTTTAGCTTATGCTTTTTTAAATAAACCGCAAGGTTTATTGCATCATTTAACGTACTGCCTGGATGACTTGACATAAGATACGGAATAAGGTACTGTTTTTTACCTATTCTTTTATTAATACTATAAAATTTTTCAGAAAACGCCTCGTACACACTATTTTGAGGCTTACCCATATGTTTTAGAACATTATCCGAAATATGTTCAGGAGCAACTTTAAGCTGCCCGCTTATATGATATTTACACAATTCTTCCAAAAAATCACTGTTTTTATCACACATAACATAATCAAATCGTATCCCTGAACGTATGAAAACCTTTTTAACTCCCGGTATTTTTCTTATCTTTCGCAAAAGCTCAAGATATTCACTATGGTCACATATCAAGGACTTACAAGGTTTTGGAAATAGACACTGTCTGTTTTTGCAAGCACCAACAGTCTTCTGTTTATCACACGCAGAGCGTCTGAAATTTGCAGTCGGACCCCCAACATCGTGAATATATCCTTTGAACTGGGGATGTTTTACCATTTCTTTTACTTCTGATATTATTGACTCATGACTTCTTGAGGTAACAATCCTGCCCTGATGAAATGAAAGAGCGCAAAAATTGCACCCGCCGAAGCACCCCCGCGAACTTGTAATCGAAAATAATACTTCATCAATTGCAGCTATACCTCCAAGCTCATCATACATCGGGTGCTGTCTTTTCATATAATTAAGACCATACACATCATCAAGCTCCTCACGGCAAAGAGGCTCACTTGGCGGATTTTGAACAAGATATCTATTGGAATAAGGTTGTACTACACTTTTTCCGATATATGGATTTTGTTCCTCTATCTGAACTTTACAGGCTATTAAATACTTATCTTTATCATTTACACAATCTTCATATGAAGGAATCATGACACTGTCAAATATATCATTTGTTTTGGAAATATAACATGTGCCTTTAATATATGTTATGTCAGAAATATCAATACCGCTGTTAAGACAATCGGCAATTTCAACTATCTGGTGTTCTCCCATACCGTAAATAAGCAGATCAGCTCTTGAATCAAGAAGTATTGACCTTCTGACCTTATCATCCCAATAATCATAATGTGCAAAACGTCTTAAACTCGCTTCAACACCTCCGATTATAATCGGTATATCGCCGAAAACCTGTCTTACTAAATTACAATAAACAATAGTAGCTCTATCCGGTCTAAGACCGCGTTTTCTTCCGGGCGAATATAAATCCTCAGATCTTCGCTTTTTTGCGGCTGTATAATGGTTTACCATGCTGTCAATATTCCCCGCTGTTACAAGAACTCCAAGGCGCGGTCTGCCGAGCTTTTTTATTGATTCAGCATTATGCCAGTCAGGCTGCGCAATAATCCCCACTCTGTAACCGGAACTATCAAGAACCCTTGATATTATTGCATGTCCAAAACTGGGGTGATCAACATATGCGTCACCAATAATATAGAGAAAATCAATATAATCCCATCCGAGATTTGTCATGTCATCTTTTGATACCGGCAAAAAACCATTAGTCATCGTTTTCATCCTCATCCGGAACATCGGCTGTTTCATAAAGCGATTTTATGCGTGAAGTAAAAACTTCACGAGGCTTTGACCCGTTTGTTCCGCTTATAAGACCTCTTTCTTCCATCTGATCGATTATTCTTCCGGCGCGTGCATAACCAACCTTTAAACGTCTTTGAATCATAGCGGTTGAAATCTGTCCAAGTTCAACCGCAAGATCAATTGCCTGCGGCAAAAGCACATCTGCATCATTTGCTTCATTTTCATCAGTGACACCTATCTCTCCGGTGGAAACACGCTCAATATGCTCTTCTAAATCCTCGGAATAATGTGTTGGCTCGGTATTGCTTTTTACAAACTCAACAATTCTCTCGACCTCGTCATCATTTACGAACGCACACTGCACTCTAACGGCAGATGACATCCCGGTTGGATGATACAGCATATCTCCCTTACCCAAAAGTTTTTCCGCACCTACACGGTCAAGTATAGTTCTGCTGTCTACTCCGCTTGAAACCGCAAATGCAATTCTGCTTGGCACATTTGCTTTTATAAGTCCGGTAATTACATCAACAGACGGTCTTTGTGTTGCTATTATAAGATGTATTCCAGCAGCTCTTGCAAGCTGGGCAAGACGGCAAATATAATCCTCAACTTCCTTTGCGGCAACCATCATAAGATCAGCAAGCTCATCAATTATAATTACTATTTTAGGTAATTTTTCTCCGTTCTCTTTAGCAACATGATTATTATACCCATCAAGGTTACGCGTACCTGTTTCGGCAAACATCTGGTATCTTTTCATCATTTCGCCCACTGCCCAGTTTAAAGCCCCTGCTGCACGCTTGGGATCGGTTACAACTGGAATCAATAAATGAGGAATACCATTATATACGCCAAGTTCTACTACTTTTGGGTCTACCATTATAAGCTTAACCTCATCAGGTGAAGCCTTATAGAGTATACTTGTTATAATCGTATTAATACACACAGATTTTCCTGAGCCGGTAGAACCCGCAATAAGTATATGCGGAAATTTTGCAATATCACCTATAACAACTTTACCGCCTATATCTTTTCCCAATGCAACAGTTAGCTTTGACTTGCTGTTTTTAAATTCGCTGCTCTCAATAAGTTCACGAACACTTACCAAACCAACGCTGTTATTAGGAACCTCTATTCCAACAGCTGGCTTTCCGGGCACAGGCGCAACAAGTACAGTCGGAACTGCGAGATTTAATGCGATATCCTCTGCTAAACCTGTGATTTTTGATAACTTAATGCCAACATTTGGCTGAATTTCATATCTTGTGACTGCTGGTCCGTTAGTTACCTGCATAAGCTTTGCATCCACACCAAAATTTTTAAGAATTTCCATCAATTTTCTTGATGTATCAAGCATTTCTCGCCTTTTATCACCAGACGTTTCATTTGGTTTTCTCAAAATATCAACTGGCGGATATATGTACTCATGCGCCTTTTCAATTGATGTTTCTATTTCCTTTTTGACCGCTGCGCGTTCTTTTGGAGTAGTTGTTTCAGCCTTTTCCGGTTTTTCCTCATTTTTTTTCTTTTTATGTTCTTCTAATATCTCTACTACGCCCTCTGTCTGAGGAAGTTGAGCCGCAACTTCTTCAAGAAATTTATCCGCATCAAAAGCAGGCTCGTCACTAAGTGCGTCTGTTGAAACTTCAATAGAATCCTGTTCCTCGTCAGATACAGTAGCATCCATTGTTCTACTCTTTTTAGGAACTTGAGCCACTGACTGCGGTTCATTATCTGCAAGTTCGTCAAAAAACTGCGGCTTGGATTTTTTTGTTGAAACCTTTTTGGTAATCTTTCTTCCATGACTACTTACATCAACCTTTTCAATATCATTTATCTCATCAGAAACACCTGTGAAAAAGATCTGTATGATACTTATAAATGAAACTTTAAATATAACGCTAAACAAAATAAACATTGCAGCTATAATTATTATACAGGCCGCAACTTTTCCCACAAGATTATACATAAGAACAGCAATTAACCCGCCAAAAAGTCCTCCACCTTCAGCGAGTTGGCCAAGCGACCAAAGTTCAGACACTTTCGGGATTTCATTTGGTGAAAACAACTGTATAAGACTGGCTGATAATATAATACAGGAAAGGCAAAGACTCCCCTTTATCCAAAAACGTCTTGTACTTGCACGTTTTGCTGTATAAATAGATAATGCGAGTAGAACAGGCGGTATCAAATAGGCAACGCTTGAAAACAGTCCAAACATAAAGCTCCTTATTGCGCTTCCGAACACTCCTGCCGAATCAAAATATATAAATACCGCTAATAACACAGCAGCAAGAGCACTGAAAAACACTGTCAGAGCATAATTATTGTGTTTGGTGTTTCTTTTTTTACTGGATGACGGACGACCTTGTGTTCTTCGCTTAGTAGTTGTCCGCTTTTTAGTTGTTGGTTTCTTAACCGACATTATTATATATACCCCTTTATATCAAATTACATTCTATAATTATATCATACTTTTATCAGAAAATCCATATAAATATTTATTTTTATAAATAAAAAAACGGTACTGCAAACCGCAATACCGTTTTAAAACAGAATTATTCTTCTGCTTGAGCAGAATCTTTGTTCTCCTCTGCCACTTCAGCAACAGGCTCTTCTTCCTCAGCAGGATTTTCTGCTATATACTTTTCAATATCAACAGGCACTTCTTCATCTACAGGAGCTTCCTGAACTTCTTCCGGAGCATCTGCAGCTTCAGATTTAGCCTCTTCTGCCGGAGGCTCAATAAGCGCTCTGATTGAAAGACTAATCTTATTTGTGTCCCAATCAATAGCAAGGATTTTTGCTTCAACTTCGTCACCGATAGTCAAAACATCTTCAGGCTTACCGATTCTGCGGTCAGCTATCTGTGAAATATGGATCAGACCATCTACGTTAGGCATAAGCTCACAGAATGCGCCAAAAGGCATAATTCTTACAACTTTACACTTAACAACATCGCCAACATTATACTTAGATTTAGCAATTACCCAAGGATTATCCTCAGCTTTCTTGTAGCCAAGAGAAATCTTTTTAGTTTCAGGATTTAAGTCTTTAATGTAAACAGTAACAACATCGCCTTCTTTAACTACTTCAGAAGGATGCTTAATTTTATTCCATGAAAGTTCAGAAATATGAACTAAGCCATCAACGCCGCCCAAGTCAACAAATGCACCAAAACTGGTGAGTGACTTAACAGCGCCTGTGTACTCCTTACCAACCTCAGCTGATGCCCAGAATGCGTCCTCAACTGCCTTCTTCTCTTCTTCAAGAACCGAACGGACAGAACCCACAAAGCGTTTTTTACGCTCGTCCATATCGATGAGCCTGAGCCTTACTTCGGTATTAACGAGTGAATCAAGATCCTGTACGAATCTTAAAGCTGCATGTCTTGCGGGAACAAACACCTGAGTCTGGTTTACTAAAGCTATTACGCCGCCCTTTACAGATCTTATAATTTTGCCATTAAGAATTTCCTTATTCTCAAAAGCTTCTTTCATCTTGTTCCAACTTTCCATTGCAACAAGCTTTTTGCGTGAAAGAACAACTTTTCCTTCAGCGTCATTTACTCCGACAACGTAAACCTTTATCACATCGCCCGGCTTCACCAAATCGGTAACCTTTGCATACGGATCATCACTCAGCTGGTCGGCAGCCAACTGGCCATTGTACTTGAATCCGCCAAGGTCAACGATAACCTCATTATTACGGATTTCAACTACTGTTGCATCAACAATATCTCCGTTGTTTAAGGTCTTGCTTTCAGATTGAGCAAAAAGCTCAGCGAAAGACTCTTCGTTTGTCATTTTTTCGTCCATCGTTGTTAAAACCTCCTCGATAATACGTCCAGGCGTAGATGCACCTGCCGTAATACCTATCTTTTTATTTTTTAACTCCAAGCCAGACGGAATGTCTGATTTGGTTTCGATAAAGTAGGCCTGCGGACAGTTCGCTTTTGCGATATCAAAAAGCTTTGCAGTATTGGAGCTTTTCCTTCCGCCAATAACAAACATAACATCACTCTGTGCCGAAAGAGACGCTGCCTCCGTTTGCCTATCCTTAGTCGCATTACATATTGTATCAAAAACTACCACACTTTTGCAAGTGTTTTTAATATTTTGTACGATTTTACTAAATATTTCTTTATTTATTGTTGTTTGTGCAACAACACAAACTGTATTTTTGTCAGAAATTGGGGTAAAATCGCAAGATTCATCATAAGTTATAAACGCTGTATCATCACACCAGCCGTTTATCCCTATTACCTCAGGATGATTTTTGTCACCTATTATTACAATCTGAGCGCCATTTTCATAATTTTCTTTTACTATTTTATGAATTTTACCAACAAACGGACAGGTTAAATCAACTATTGTGATATTTTTTTTACAAAGAGCGTCAATTACTTCTTTTTTTACGCCATGTGTTCGGATAATAAGTGTACGGTCTTCCTCTGCGTCAAGAATGTCATCATAAATTTTTACACCACGGCTTTTTAAATCGTCTATAACATACTGATTATGGATTAACTCACCCAAAACACCGATTTTCTCTCCTGACTCAACACGTTTGTAAACCTCATCAACCGCACGTCTTACCCCATAACAAAATCCTGCGGTCTTTGCAACTTTTACGCTCATTACTTCACAACCTTCAACTTCCTGATTTCTTTCATCATTTCATCAGACAAACTCTGAAGCTGCTCTATATTTAACTTTTGACCATAGTATTCCGTATAATATATTGGTTTGCCATATGTTATCGTTACTTTATGCATAAATTTTAGTTTCCCGCTTATATAAACCGGCACTACCGGCACTTTTCCATGGACAGCTATCATCACCGCACCTGGCTTAGCACGGGTATGTTTTTCATCATCAACTGTTTTTACACGCTTTCCCTCCGGAAATATCAGCACTGCTTCATTATCCGAAAGCTTTGCAAGAGTACTTTTTATTGCGCCTATATCGCCTCTTCCTCTTTGTATAGGATACGCACCAAGCGATGATATAAGCCTTGCAAAAAATTTCTTTTTAAAAAGCTCAGACTTTGCCATAAAATTGAGTTTTCTCGGACAAGTTACACCTGCAATAACAACATCCATGTAACTGCGATGGTTAAAAACAAGCAACACCCCACCTTCACTTGGGACATTTTCGCGGCCAATTACCTTTAGTCTATATGCAAAAAACAAGAAAATTCTACATACAATAGTTGCAAACGAATAAAACAACCTAACACAAATCCTTTCCGGAGCTATTTTTCTGCTTTTTTTATTAAATCAAGAACCTCACCAACCACCTGCTCAAAATCAAGCTCAGTAGTATCAAGTAAAACTGCATCATCTGCCTGCTTAAGCGGTGCAAAACTTCTGCTCGAATCATTCTTATCACGATATATTATATCCTGTTTGACTGATTCAATATCAGCTTCAAGCCCTTTTTCTTTCATCTGGGCAACACGTCTTTTTGCTCTTTCCTCAACCGAAGCTGTAAGAAAGATTTTTACATTTGCATTAGGCAACACATATGTACCTATATCGCGCCCGTCCATTATAACATTCTTGCCTTTTGCAAGTTCTCTTTGCATCTCGACAAGCTTTATGCGTACATCCGGAATCACAGCAATATCCGAGGCGCCAATACTAATATCAGCTTCCCTTATCCTGGCTGAAACATCTCTTCCACAAAGAAAAATATGCTGCTCACCGTCTATATTTTCTATATTTATATCAATTTTATCATGATGATTCTTTAACGCATCGGCAGTTATTGGGATGGATTTTTCTATTGCATACAACGCTGCCGCACGGTACATTGCACCCGTATCTATATAAATATACCCTTTTTTCTCGGCAACTGCCTTTGAAATAGAACTTTTCCCTGCGCCTGCCGGTCCATCTATTGCAACATTAATCGTCGGCATCACAAACTTCCTTTCTCTTTGCGGCAATATCCGGTCTAAGCTTTACCGCATCTCTCAGATAGACATGATTTATTTCATCAAGCTCTTTACTGCTGTTTGATAAAATAAGTATTCTTAC
>CALXUL010000244.1 GCA_944391635.1 uncultured Clostridia bacterium
TTTGAGAAATATAGGTGTATTCGGAGGCACATTTGACCCGGTGCATAACGCCCATATTGCGGTTGCTGAGGCGGCAAAGGAATCATTGAAACTTGATTTTGTTATTATGATGACCGGCGGAAATCCCCCTCATAAAAGGGACAGAAAAATTCTTGACGCAAAAATCAGGCATATTATGCTAAAAAAAGCTATTAAAGGTCATAAGGGGCTTATAGCCTGCGATTGGGAGATAAAACGTGATGAGTATTCATATTCCGTTAATACGCTCAGGTTTTTGAAAAGGATTTTTCCGGAGGACAGGATATTTTTCATAATTGGAAGCGACTGTATTGACACCTTTGATACCTGGCGGGAACCTCAGGAAATTTGTAGACTTTGTACACTATCGGTTTATCACAGAGAGGGCTGCAAAAAAAGTATTGAAAGCCTTAAGAAAAAATATAATGCTGATATTGTAACGGTGGATGGAGTATTTTTAGATGTTTCGTCAAGCCGTATGAGGAAAGACGCGGCTTTTATGAAAGAGAATACAAATGCTGAAGTTTTTTCGTTTATTAAAAAATACCGTTTATATTGCAGTGCGGAGGATGAGATTTCGGTATTAAAAAGATTGTTAAAACCGGAAAGATTTAAGCATAGTATGGGAGTGGCAAAGTATGCAGTAATGCTTGCAGAAAAGTTTGGAGAGGATACCGATACTGCGTATACAGCAGGACTTTTGCATGACATTGCAAAGAATATCCCGTATGAGGAATCGCTCGTTATGTGCAGCGAGCTTGAGGCAGAGCTTGACCCGATAGAAAAGAATATCCCTGCTCTTGTGCATCCAAAGCTTGGTGCGGAGCTGGTGAAGTGTTATTTTGGAATACAGGAGGGAGCGGTTACCTCAGCAATAAGGTATCATACGATAGGGCGAGTTAATATGTCGGTTATGGATAAGATAATATTTGTTTCGGATATGTGCGAGCAGAGTAGGAACTTTCAGGGAATTGAAGATATTCGCGCCATGTCGCAAAATAATCTTGATAAGGCGGTAATAATGTGTATTGATTCGACAGTAAAGTTCAATAATGACAAGGGCGTCAAAGTGCACCCTATGGCGTATCGCGTGCGAGAAGATGTATTGAAAAATTTGTAAAATTTATATATAGACAAAAAGCCGAAAATGTAGTATTATTAATTAATAATGCCCAAAGGAAAGGAAAAATTATCAAATGAAGCGAGTACAAACGATTGTAAAAGCATTGGATGATAAAAAGGCGCATAATATTGATGTGCTTGATATATCCGGCATAACGTCGCTGGCGGATTATTTTATAATATGTTCATGCGGCTCCGGTGTACAAGTACGGGCATGCGCTGATGAGGTTGAAGAAAAGATGGACGAGCTTGGAATAAAGCTTGCGCATAAGGAAGGGTACGCAAACGGAAACTGGGTGCTTATGGATTATGCGGATATCGTTGTTCATATTATGCAGGATGAAACACGTGAGTTTTATGCGCTCGAAAGACTTTGGGATGATGCTGAGCGTATCGACGTTAAGATAGAAGACTAAAGATTTATCTGAAAAGAGGTTAGAAAAGTAATGGAAGAATATAATTTTTCCAAAATTGAGAAAAAGTGGCAGGAAAAGTGGGAAGAAGCAGGTTGTTTCCATGCTAAGACCGGAAGTGATAAGGAAAAATTCTATGCGCTTATAGAGTTTCCGTATCCGTCAGGTCAGGGGCTTCATGTAGGACATCCGAGAAGTTATACGGCACTTGATATAATTGCGAGAAAACGCAGAATGCAAGGGTATAATGTACTGTACCCAATAGGCTGGGACGCATTCGGTCTTCCTACCGAGAATTATGCAATTAAGAATAATATTCATCCGCGTATTGTTACTAAAAATAATATTGCAAACTTTACAAGACAGCTTAAAATGCTTGGATTTTCTTTTGATTGGTCAAGGGAAATCAATACAACCGATCCGGAATATTATAAATGGACACAGTGGATATTTATACAGATGTTCAAAAAAGGTCTTGCTTACAAGCAGGAAATGCCAATAAACTGGTGTACGGGCTGTAAGGTAGGCTTATCAAATGAAGAGGTAGTAAACGGAGTCTGCGAAAGATGCGGCAGCGAAGTTGTACAGCGCAGAAAAAGTCAGTGGATGCTGAAGATAACCGAGTATGCAGACCGTTTAATTAAAGACCTTGACGAGGTTGATTATATAGAACGTGTAAAAACACAGCAGAAAAACTGGATTGGAAGATCTGAGGGAGCAGAGGTAAAATTCCAGCTCACATCGGGCGATGAGATGATTGTATATACAACAAGACCAGATACTCTTTTCGGAGCAACATACGTGGTACTTGCTCCGGAGCATAAGCTTGTTGAAAAACTTTTAGGACGTCTTGAGAATGCCGAAGAAGTTAAGGATTATATTACGCTTGCTGCCAAGAAATCTGAATTTGAAAGAACTGAACTTGCAAAAGAAAAGACAGGAGTACAGCTAAAGGGTATATATGCAGTAAATCCTGTAAACGGGGAAAAATTACCTGTATTCATTTCTGATTATGTGCTTGTAACATATGGCACAGGCGCTATAATGGCAGTACCTGCGCATGACAGTCGTGACTGGGAGTTTGCGAAAAAATTCGGGCTGCCGATAATTGAGGTAGTTGCCGGCGGCAAAAACGTCCAGGAAGAAGCATATACCGATGTTTCAAGCGGAAATATGGTAAATTCCGGATTCCTTGACGGTATGACGGTAAAGGAAGCAATTCCGGCTATTATTGACTGGCTTGAGAAAAACGGGCTTGGCAAACGCAAAGTGAACTTTAAGCTTCGTGACTGGCTATTTTCGAGACAAAGATATTGGGGCGAGCCGATCCCGCTGGTTTACTGCGAGAAATGCGGTTGGGTACCTGTTGATGAGAAAGATTTGCCGCTTAAATTGCCGGATATTGAAGAGTTTGAGCCTGGAGAAAACGGAGAGTCACCGCTTGCTAAGGCATATGACTGGATAAATACAACATGTCCACATTGCGGAGGGGCTGCAAAACGTGAAACCGATACAATGCCGCAGTGGGCTGGGTCAAGCTGGTATTTCTTAAGATATATGGACCCTCATAATGACGAAGCGCTTGCATCTAAAGAAGCAATTTCGTATTGGTCACCGGTAGATTGGTATAACGGCGGTATGGAGCATACAACACTACATCTTTTATATTCGAGATTCTGGCATAAATTCCTTTATGATATTGGTGTTGTAACGACTAAAGAGCCATATATGCGCCGTACATCACATGGTATGATACTCGGTGAAAACGGAGAAAAAATGTCAAAATCACGAAATAATGTAGTTAATCCGGATGAAGTAGTACATGATTTTGGTGCTGATGCGGTAAGGACATTTGAAATGTTTATCGGTGCATTTGATCAGTCAACGCCCTGGTCGCAGGATGGATTAAAGGGCTGTTATAAATTCTTGGAGCGCGTTTGGAACTTGCAAGGGATGCTTACCGATTCAGATGAGTACAGTAAGGAACTTGAAAGCAATGTTCATAAAACAATCAAAAAGGTTACAGAAGATTATGAGCGTATGAAGTTTAATACGGCGATTGCCGCGCTTATGAGCCTTGTAAATGATTTCTATAAGAAGGAAAGTGTAACACGCGGTGAGTTTTTGACTCTGATTACCTTGCTTAATCCGGTTGCACCTCATATTACTGAGGAACTTTGGGAAAAGTATGGCAGCGGCGGATTTTTATCGCTGCATGCATGGCCGGAATATGTCGAAGAGCTTACAGTTGACAAAGAAGTTGAAATTGTAATTCAGATAAACGGAAAGATAAAAGATAAAATGATGGTAGGTACGGACCTTGACAGGGCAGGGCGTGAAAAAGCTATGACAGAGTCTGAAAAGGTAAAAACTTTGACAGAAGGTAAAACAGTTATTAAAACTATTGCAGTACCGGGTAAACTGGTTAATATAGTAGTGAAATAATATATAAACTGACATTGCATTTTTTGCGATGTCAGTTTTATTTTTTGATTTCCCGTTGACTTTTATATGACGTTGTGATATTATTTGAAAAAAAACGGAGGATAAGTATGATTTCATTTAATTTTACAGGAGATATTTCGGATGTTTCTGCCGGACTTCAGGTTGCAGCAAAGGCGCGTGGTTTTGAAATTAATGACCAGGGTGTTTTGGTAGAAGTATGTAAGAGTTCAACCGGTTTTACTGAACTAAAACGTACAGAAAACGCATACAGAATATCGTACGCTAAAAAAACAGACTTTTTCAGAGCTTGTGCGAGGCTTTGCGGTATGCTTGAGGAGAATGAGTTTTACGAGTATAGTGAGCGTGCGGCTTTTGACTCATGTGGAATAATGCTTGACTGCTCAAGAAACGCTGTAGCATCACCGGAAACTGTATGTGACTTTATTGGGAAAATGGCATGTATGGGGCTTGACCGCTTGATGCTTTATACCGAGGATACATATGAAATTAAAGAGTATCCGTATTTTGGGTATATGCGCGGAAGATATACAGCCGAAGAACTTAAACAGTTTGATGAAACGGCAAGGTCTGTTGGTGTATTGCTGGCACCCTGCATACAGACACTTGCGCATCTTAGTATGACCCTGAGATGGGGATATGGCGCTGATATGAGCGATACAGAGGATATACTATTAATTGATGAAGAAAAAACCTATGATTTCATTGATGCAGCTTTTAAGTCGCTCAGAGAAAGTACAACATCAGAATATATACATATAGGAATGGATGAGGCGCATTATATAGGTTTGGGCAGGTATCTTGATATACACGGAAATGAAGAGAGCAGATTTGATATATTACTTCGCCATCTTGAGCGTGTATGCAAAATTGCCCAAAAGTATAATTTCAAGCCTATGATGTGGAGTGATATGTTCTTCCGCCTTGGTTCAAAAACAAGAAATTATTATGACATGAATGTTGAAATTCCAGAGTGGGTTAACAGTAAAATACCCGAGAACTTATCGCTTGTGTACTGGGATTATTATCATGCTAAGGAGGAAGAATATACAGCGATGATAAAAGGTCACAGCCAGCTTGGATGTGATATAGTTTTCGCAGGTGGAATATGGACATGGTGCGGAATGGGACCGCAGTATAGATGGACAAATGAGTCGACGGTTGCAGCTCTTGCTTCATGTAGAAAGAATAATATACGTGATGTATTTGCTACAGTGTGGGGAGATGATGGCGGAGAAGTAAACTACTATACAATACTTCCCGGAATGCAGCTTTATGCCGAATATAACTATTCTGATAACCCGGTAGATGTGGAGAAGCGTTTTAAGGAATGTACAGGTATGGATTACAGCGCGTTTATGACTCTTGAATCGGATGATTTTCCAAATAAATATTTTGATGGCGATATTGTAAGCGTGTCAAAGCAACTTTTGTTCCAAGACCCGCTTTGCGGATTGTTTGAGAAGAATTTTGAAAAAATATCTTTAGCGGAGTTTTATGCGGATAAATTAGAAAAAATATCTAAAATACAGGCGCCTTTCAAAATGGAAAAACTATTTGATTATTATAAAAAACTCTACTTTGTGCTGTCAAAAAAGGCAGAGATTTGTTCGGGGATAAGGAAGCTTTATATGTCAGGAGATAATAACACACTTAGTATTCGAGCTAAACAGATGAGAGAGTTAGTAGTAGCTGTGGAAGAACTTTATAGAAGTTATAGAATATTATGGCTTTCAACAAATAAGGTGTTTGGACTTGATAGAGGCGACCTGCGTTTTGGGGGACTTATTACAAGGTTTGAGATTGCAGCGTCTCGTATAGAGGATTATGTGGACGGCAGAATAAGCAAAATAGATGAGCTTGAAGAAGAGCCTCTGATTTATACAAATAGGGGTGAGATACCCACAGAAGATAAGCCTCTCATGAGAGAAACAGTTTATCATAGGATTTCATCTGTATCATCGCAATGGTAAATAGATAAATTTTATAAATAGATTGATTTTTTTCTTTAGATGAGATATTATATAATAAAGGCATAATAAAAGTGCGCTGTTAGAAAGGAGAATTAAAGTGGAGCTTTTAACACCGTTCGGTATTCGTGCAGAATATATTTCGGGTCCCAACCCATTTAATAATGATTATCATACAAAAAACGAATACGAGATTTTTTTGCTGCTGGAAAAGCAGGCTGATTATTATATAGAACGGTCTTGTTATAATATGACAAGAGGCTCGCTTTTGATAATAGCGCCAAACGAAGTTAGGAAACTCTCAGACATGGAAGATATGGATTTTTCAAGAATATCCATATGCTTTGAACCAAGCCGTATACGAGATTTAAGAGAAGAGGGAAAAAGATTATTAAACTGTTTCTTGATGCGGGAAATGGGCGAGAATAATATGGTGTCGTTAAATGAACGGCAGATAGAAGAGTTTATACAGTTAACAAATAAAATAATAAATTGTTCTATAAGCGATACTTATGGGAATGATATACTTGCATTTTCCTATTTGCTTCAGCTTTTGGTGTTTACGAATCAGGTGTATAATAATTCTAAGCCAGTTATGCCGGGAGCTATGCCTGTGCGGGTACAGCCAATATTACAATATATTGACGAGCATTTGTGTGATGATTTGACTGTTGACTCAATTGCCAGAGCATTGTCAATGAGCCGTTCAAATATAAGTAAAGTTTTTAAAGAAGAAACAGACTCCACAATTCATAACTATATAATTTCACGAAGAATTGTATACGCACAGAAACTTTTGCAGCAGGGACATAATGTGACTGAAACATGTTATATGGCAGGCTTTAATGATTATGCAAGTTTTATTCGCTGCTTTAAGCGTATTACGGGAAACCCACCGGGAATGTATAAGAGTAAGTGGCGGGGATAATGCAAAAATGGCAGAATGATTGTGGCTATAGAACCTCCTGTGCTATAAAACGACACAGGAGGTTCTTCTTAAAATTAATAGTTTTTTTTACCAATATGGATAAAATAGCGGCAATATGTCAAAAAAATAAAGATATAGGTAAAAATTTTCACAAAAAAATATAATAATAAAAAATAATAAAAATTTGTTGACAAAGTGGAATAATTCTGTTATAATAATATACGTTCGGTGCGAGAAAGTAACCGGAATGCGAGGGTGGCGGAATCGGCAGACGCGCACGTTTGAGGGGCGTGTGGTTCTTACCTTGCGAGTTCAAGTCTCGTCCCTCGCACCAGAATAATGCGGAATAGTGTAAGGGTAGCACTAGTGACTCTGACTCACTCTGTGAGGGTTCGAA
>CALXUL010000245.1 GCA_944391635.1 uncultured Clostridia bacterium
AGCAGTATGTTGTTAAAGAATAAGCCCATTATAACCCCACCCAAAGCACAGAGTATAGATATGTGCATATACTTTGAAAAGGTCATATTTGACCGACTTGTTTTAAGCATTTCCTCAGAGGTTATCCTGAACCGTTCAATGGCATTAGGCTTTTTATCAATGAATCTGCTTCGCTTGCTTAACAATGCACTCTTTTTGTTTTCGGCAAGACTTTGTTTTTTCATAGTGAGTGTATTGTCTTTTGGGGGTTTAATTAAGAAAACAAATCCAACAGAAAGCAAAGCAAATACAATTATTGTATAAATCATAAGCATCAATCCTCCGTATCTGTTTCAGGATTCCAATCGTTTCCGGCAAATCTGCGTATAACACTTAAATCAGCACCGTTTTCAAGTAAAACATTCGCAAGCCGTGATGATATATTGCTGACCTTTTTATGATAGCCAACCATTTTTTCTATCCTTGTGCCATCACTACTCATCTGCCTGTCTGTAATGACATACTTATACAAGGTGCGGTACACGATTTTTCCGTCACGGTAGTCCTCGGCTTCGATTATTTTCATGTACTTTCTTGTCTTATCCGGGAGCTGCATTTTAAATGCCATAATCGGATATGCCTCAATAATAAGCTTCAGCATCAATTCCTCGGACAGCTTTGTACCTGACATCATACACATTGTCAGTATTCTTGTATAGGCAGCCATAGCTGTTGAAGCGTGAAGTGATGTAATAATGGTATGCCCTGTTCGTCCAGCTTCCTGTGCGGTCATAGCTTCCTCGCCGCGCATTTCGGCGGGGACAATAATCTGCGGATCAAATCGCAAGGCTTTTTTCAAGAGCATATCGGCAGATACATTATGTGCCTGATTGTTTGACGGTCTTGTTTTGGTATGAATGACACGGTTTATAATTTTACCTTTTTCATCCCTGACTTGCAAATCTAACTCCCTTGAGTCCTCAATGCTGTATATTCTTTTATCGTGGGCTATATTTTTCAAAATAAAGCCTATGTCAGTTGTTTTGCCGCTGCCTGTAGAGCCGGCAATACCAAGACTGACGCCGTGTTCTATACAGAGAATTAAAAGGTCAAGTTCATCATCTGTTGCAGTATCCCATTTGATAAGCTGTTCCTTTGTAATTGTGTTTGTTTTTTGCTTTCTTATAGAGAATACTGCGCCAATATCATCATCAATACAAGGCGGTATGATTGCTGAAATTCTGACTCCCTGCGTGATATAGCTGTCCTGTGTAGGCTGTGAACCGTCAATGATAACACCGCCAAGCTGACACATCTTTTTAGTCATATCAATACATTGCATAGGCGATAGAAAATGCTCGTCAATCTTTTTCCAACCGAGAGCCGTTACAATTTCAATATCATTCCACGCATTACAGTTTATTTCCTCAACCTCGTCATCATAAATATATTTTGTCAAAAAGCCGAACCCTGCCATATCCTCATAGCACTTGTCAACAAGTTCATTTAGGCTGTTATACTCACGGCAAGTAAGATGCTTTTGATAGATATACTTTGACAAAAGGTTTTTAAGCAGAGCTGCTCCTTGCGGCTCAGTGATTACATTCGCAAGTTCCCCTGAATGGTTTTTACTGATTTCGCCCCTGACAATCTCCAAAACCTCTACATACGGTCTGTCATCAGACTTTACCTCATGGCTCGCAGATTTATTTTGCTGTGAGACTTCGTAAATTGCCTGATAAACATTAAATTTACTCATTGCCATCACTCTCCTTAATAAGTTCGCAAAGCCTCTTTAAATCGTAATAAAAACCGTTTTTCGTCATACACGCAAGCTGACCTTTGTTTTCCGTTTCCTCAACATTTTTATAGTATGGAATCGTAAGAGAAAACTTTACTCCGGCGGTTCGTTCAATATTTTTTATACCTACATAATTTTTATCGTTGTTTGCGATATGGACTATCTTTTTTGCGGGTATTTCAAGTGCAGAGAATAGTGTTCTGTAGCAGTTATGAAATGCCGTACCCATAACAGTAGGCTTTATGATATTGATTATTTTATCTGCGCGAATGATACCATACACCGATAATGGATTGTTAATTTCGGGTTCACAGTCGATAATCAGGTATTGAAACATATTTTTTAGTTCAGATAAAATATCTTTTGCAGTTTCGCCGTTTATTGCATTTTCTTCATCAGCAAGCATAAGGCAATCGTGACTGTTTGATAAGGACATCAAAAACATATTTTTGTTATTTACACAAGGGGTAAATGCCTTTGACATATCAAGCCTTGACAATGCCATTTCATACATTCCGTGACAGTCATCAATAACCGTACCGCACAAATACTGAATACTGCCGCAAACCATATTTGTAGACAATATTCCTACAAGGTTTTTTTCTGACAATAAATGAGCAAGATTAACGGCAACGGTACTTTTACCGCTGCCGTGTCCTCCGCATATAGTTATAACTTTACCCATAATTTTTTCCTTTCCTGACCTTGTTCCAATTTGGAACAAGGTGTTACATTTTAGATATTTTTTCAATAGCTTCACGAATATCCATTCCGTCAATTTCGTGGCCAAGACACATCCAACCGGGATATTCTTCCCGTGCAAACAGTTCTATTCTTGAAACATCACCTATAAGCTCAACGATTTTCTGCCTTACAATATCAGGCTTTTTACTGTGTTCTTCAA
>CALXUL010000246.1 GCA_944391635.1 uncultured Clostridia bacterium
CATTGAGGAATCTTCCCCACTCGGGATTGTAGTACCTGCTCTGGAGATAGTAAAGGCCGGTTTCGGTATCGTAATAGTAGCCGCGGTACCGGAACGGATTGTATCTCGCATAATAGTTCGTTCCGGATTGAGAGAGCACCGTCTCGGTCACATTGCCCCATGCGTCATACGTGTACGTCCGGAGCTTTACTCCGCTATCGCTGTATACCGCTACGATGTCCCCCTGCAGGTTCTTTTCAAACCAGTAGGTGCAGAACGAGCCTTCGGTCATGCCGATATTCCGGTACTGCATCCCGATCGGGCTTCCGTCCGCGTCGTACAGATACAGACACAGAATATTGCTCCATTCCTCCGCGATGATCTGCGACCCAGATAAATAGTAGTAATGCGCCCCCTATACTGTCTTATTTACACAGTTGCCTTCGACACATGGGCTGATCGAGGCAAGACCTACCTCGATCAGCCGTGATTCCATTTGACGTAATAGAATTCTTTACTCGAAATTAAGAACTATATAATGTAATATGTAAATTATATTCACCCCCATATTTATCACAATAATTATTGTTTATCAGATTTGCTATTTCATTTGGAAAGCATTTTAAATGAATAAAATCAGTAATTTGACATCCACTTTCACCTAAAAATATTTCTATTTGGCACTTTAATTTACTTAACTTTATTACACAATCTTGAATAACCTCCATTCTGTTTATAAATGGGATTTTATTACTTTTCCCATTACAAATCCATCCATCCGGTAGCAAAAACATTTCACAATTGTCAAATTCATAGTTATCAGACAGGCTAAATACCAAATATAAAGAAGATTTATCCACAAAAGGCTCATCGCATTTTTCTTCTACAAAAAATCCCATTCCGTGTTTATCAACAATTCTTTTTATTTCGTTTTCTATCACACTATAATTCTGACTGTTTGATTTATGAATGAACAGCATGCAGATATGACTCATTTTCAATCACCTCAATCTAATAAATGCCAATTCAAATCAAAAATATAATCCACTCTACCACCTTTTTCTGGATAAATATACATATGAATATGCGGTAATACTCCATGATGGGCTTTCCCTTGAAAATCTATCCTCATACTTTGTCTTCCTAACGCGTCAAATTGTGTATAGGAATAAAGATTTCCTTGATGATCAAATTGCGTATATGTGCCATTCGGTATACTGATCTTTTTAGGAGATTGTGTGCCAGATAGATTTTGTCTATTTGATGTGTTAGTGGAACTGGAAGCATAAGCACCATTATAAACTCGCGCTGCTATATAACCATACCCTGCTCCTAATACAGCACTTCCTGCCGTCACCGCCACTGTTCCCCAATTTCCCTGGTCCATAAATTCATCAACGGATGACGAAGTTGTAGCCGCACTCAATGCAGCGGCCCCCAGTGCAGTCGAAGATGCAATAAAAGCCCCTGCAGCAACAGTTGATGCTACAGTTGCTGCCGCTGTTCCATTCGCAACAAGAGTGACTGCGGTTACCGCAGCAGCAAAACCGCCCGCTGTTATTACAGTAGCGGCAGCACATACTACTACAACGGTTGCTGCCAATGCCCAATGCCACCAAGCCTGTCCAGTAGGATCAATGTTCATCACCGGATTATTATTGCAATACGTATACATATTGTAGGCAAGCAAACCTGTACCTGTCGAAAGATAACTGTCCGCATTAAGGAATCTACCCCACTGAGGGTTATAGTACCTACTCTGGAGATAATAGTAACCGGTCTCGGTATCGTAGTAATAGCCTCTGTATCTGAACGGATTATGCCGCGCCCCGCTGTTGGTTCCGCTGACGTTATGATTGGTTACCGTTACGTTACCCCAAGCGTCATATACATAAGATACAAGCTTCGTTCCGCTCGTATTATATACAGCTATTATATCTCCCTGTAGATTCTTCTCAAACAGATATGTATAGAACGTACCCTCAGCCATGCTGTTTGTACGGTACTGCATTCCTATAGGCGTACCCGACTCGTCATAGAGGTATACTATAAATATGTTGCCAAACTGTTCTGTCAGTATCTGCGAGCCGTTCAACGTATAATAATGCGTCGTGCCGGTTACTGTCTTGCTCGTTCGTATCCTTTGGGACACCGGCGCAACATTTCTGCCGCGCCGGATTGTCGGATATACTTTTTTAAAACTGTCGAGTATTGGGATTTCGTGTATACTTAACCTGTACACCGTATGGCTAAAGCTTTTTACTGCAAAACGATATCATGGCAATCATGCCTAATAAAATGTCAACTTATTTAATATTTTCGTTAGCATGAATTACCAATATCAATAAATACGTTTTCAGATATAATATGTAATTCATCTCCGGAAAGCATTTGAAACAACAAATAAACAGGCTTGGATACATAGTATTCATTTTTTAAAAATTTAAAAAGAGAATAATCCTCTTCGACAGTTAACGAAATAATTGTTTCATGATCTACTTGTTCATTATTACTTAAAAACAAAATTGACTTTACTTCATCAAAAATAAAATCTATTTTGTCACCAAATATCGAATTGACTGCTTTGATTGCAAGAGATTTTTCATTCATATTATAAAGTAAAACTTCAACTTTCGAATCATGAATATTGCTGTAATATATATATTGCTTTAAAAGTTCAATGTTAGAACTATTGAACATAGGCATACTAACACCTCTCTATCTTAAAGGAAAATAGGTTGAAGCAAAAGGCTCAGGCACTTTATCAACTCCAGGTATAAAATGCCCTGCACCATATATATGGTAATGAGGTCCATTGGAAAAATTAATATTTTCATCCC
>CALXUL010000247.1 GCA_944391635.1 uncultured Clostridia bacterium
CAGATGGATATGTTCTTACAAAGCCGTCAAGAGAGGTTTTGCTTGCTGGAGAGCATCATGATATCCATTATATGATTGGTTGCGCTGCTGGTGATGGAAAGCTGTTTGGTGATCCACTGCCTCCAGTTATTAAATTTGCTCAAAATCAGCTTGATCTGAAGCGTGATCCGGCATATGTCTATTATTTCACTTATGTTCCACCCGGAGCGAAAGAGGCACACCATTCTGTTGAACATCATTATGTATTCCAGACGCTACTTCGTTCAAACCGTCCGTATACTGGATTTGACTTTGATCTCTCAAATGAATTAGCTGATTATTGGGCTAATTTCATGAAGACAGGCAATCCTAACGGTGCTGGCGAACAGAAATGGACTCCGTATACTGAGGATTCTCCATGCTATCTTGAGATAGCCAAAGAGCGTAAGATGAAAAAGTTCAACTAAGCTCTAGAGTGTGGATATATACCCAAATTAAAACATCCCTAATCCAAGTAATTCGGATTAGGGATGTTTTTTATGAAAATGATTCAAAGTTAAGATTTAAACGTGTGAAACAAGAATTTAGGAAAGAGTCATACTATAAAATTCGTGACTCCCAAGATTGCAATACCGATTGAAGTTACTATAGAATACTTGCGAATACGATTTTTTTCAATTTCCCAATATTCTTCCTCTGCTTTTTCTTTCTTGATTGCTTCTTGTTCTTCTTTTAATTCCTCTTCTGTGGCGTTATCTTTGTCGAGCAAAACCTTTCTCGGATTTTTGATCTTATTTATCTGCCACTGCTGCCAGCTGTAAAACTCAACAGCGCAACATAGCAGAACGATTATACCGAGAATCGTCCAGATTATAAAAGCTGATTCAATCGATACACCGAAATCATAAAGCTTGGTATTCCCTTCAGACTGGACTTTTCTTAAATCAAAATATTCTGCAAAAGCAAAAATACAGCTAAAAGAGATCATGCCTACAAAAAAGGTTTTGTTGAGCCGCGGTGCTATCGAGTTGGCGGCAATGTCCAGATTGGTTTTCTGCTTTTTTTGCACTAATTCCCTTAAATAGTTTCTATTAAGCTTGGTCTCGAATTCTTTAAATTTCATGCCTGTAAGAAAAACCTCCTGAAAAAATGCTGCTGATACGCAAACATTATCCGACAAACGGCTAATCATAATTTATCGTATAATACCATATTTACGCTAAGATTGCAATCTAATTTGTATTTCCGCATTGTAAACAAATAATGTACAATCTCATCAGAGAAGCTTGACCGTGGAGATCAGGCTTCTCTATATTGCTGCTTGTGATATTGCAGCGTATACAGTTGATAGTATTTGCCCTTTTGATGGAGCAATTCATGATGAGTCCCCTGCTCAATAATTTTACCATGCGAAAGCAGCAAAATATTATCAGCATGCTGGATAGTGGATAAACGGTGAGCGACGATCAACATAGTCCCGATATTCATCATTTTTTCAAGCGTATCCTGAATGAGAACTTCCGTTTCTGTATCAATATTCGCGGTAGCTTCATCCAGAATCATTACTGACGGTTTATGTATCAGAGTTCTGGCAAAAGATAAGAGCTGCCTCTGCCCTGCTGAAAAATTATTACCTCTTTCGCGCACGACTTCATCAAGACCGTTTTCAAGCTTATCAATGAATGAATCGGCGTTTACATATTTGCAGATCCTTTTTATTTCTGAATCAGGGATATTTTCCTCGCGTAAAACAATATTGCTGCGAATCGTACCGGAGAACAGGAAAACGTCTTGAAGCATCTGCCCAAAATGCCTTCTGAGCGAGGAAATTTTTATTTTTCGTATATCGATCCCGTCAATAAGTATCTCGCCCTTTTGAAAATCGTAATTTCGGCAGATCAGCGACAGTATCGTAGATTTACCGGAACCGGTGGATCCTACAAAGGCAACAGTTTCATTCGGTTTTACATGGAAAGATATATCCTTGAGCACCCACTCGCCTTCGACATATGAAAACCAGACATTTTTAAACTCTATATCGCCGCTGATATGGTCAAGTTCTATAGCGTCGGGCGAGTCGACTATTTTCGGTTCTATATCAAAAATAGTAAAAATCTTTTCAGCTGACGCAAAAGCTGACTGGAGCCAGTTAAACTGCTCGGCGAGGTTTTGGATGGGGTTGAAAAATTTGGAGATGTACATATAGAACGTAACGATAGTACCGCTTGTCAAAGTCTGCCCCATAAAGCTGGTGTTGTCAATATACCCCTTACCTCCGAGGTATAGCAGGCACAAAACGGACGATACATATAACATGTACACCATAGGGCGGAATATACCAAATACAAAAATTTCCTGCTGCTTTGCAGCCCCTAAGCGTCTGTTACGCTCTTCAAAATCCCTCATTTTCTTTTCTTCCTGATTGAAAATCTGCGTGATTTTTATACCAGACAAATTTTCAGAAAGATAAGTATTTATATCTGTTGTACACTCTTTTACCTTCCAATAAGCTTTTCGCGAAAATTTTCTAAAAATCACTGTAAAAAGGACAATAAACGGAACAAAGCATAAGACCATCAGCGTAAGCTCATAATTGAGGGCAAACATTGCGCACAATACGCCTGCGATAATAAACAGATTTTTGAGAAGGTTTACAAGTATGTTCGTAAACATTCTCGAGATTGCATTTGTGTCGTTTGCAACGCGCGTAACAAGCTTCCCGACGGGTATCGCATTGAGCTGTTCATGCGATAGACTCTCTATGTGTACGAAAAGATCTTCGCGAATTTTTGACAAGATTTTTTGACCTGTTTTTTGAAGAACGATTGCCTGAATGTACGAACAGACAAGCGAAACGATCAAAATACCGGCGTAAAAAGCGACTGCCGAAAAAAGCTGCTTAAGTTCAAAATCGACTTTTATCTGTTCTTCTATCCACCCGATTATAAGTGGCGAGGCAATGTCATATGCTATGGAAAAAAGCATTATTATGCAGACGAAAGTGAGACTTTTCCAATATGGTTTAGCGTATTTGAGCAGACGGCGTATGATTTCGCCGTCGTTCATATTGCGGTCAAATCCAATCGCCTCTTTTTTATTCTTTATAGCGAGATAGGCAATTATAAAGCAAATAGAAAAGAAGACGATTACTCCGCCTACGACAAGTAAAGGATAAAAATCATACATTTTAATCAATATCCTCCTCATCTTCTAATTTTTGCAGATTTACCATTTTATAATAGGCAGGACATTCGTTATACAGTTCATCATGCGTGCCGATAGCGATTACTTTCCCGTCATCCACAAAGATGATTTTATCCATATTTTCTACTGTGGATATACGATGCGATACTAAAATAGTTGTCTTACCGGCGCGAGTGCTTTTGAGATTTTCAAGAATCACTTTTTCTGTTTTAGTGTCGACAGCGGAAACAGAATCGTCCAAAATCAAAATTACCGGATCTCTTATAAGTGCGCGAGAGATCGAGATTCTTTGTTTTTGACCTCCGGAGACCGTAACTCCCCTCTCTCCCAGCACAGTATTGTAGCCCTCTTTAAATTCCGCTATATTATCATGTACGTCAGCGAGCTTTGCGGCTTTGACAGCTGCGTCTTTATCGGATCCTTCGTAAGCGAAGCGGATATTATTTTCGATAGTGTCGCTGAACAAAAAATTGTCCTGAGGGACATATGCGGAAGCTTCGCGGACAGAGTGAATAGATATTTTGTTGACGTCGTACCCGTCAATGAAAACAGTTCCCTCCGGTACGTTATATGTTCTGAGAATCAAATCTACGATAGTCGTTTTTCCGGAGCCCGTTTTGCCTACGATACCGACATTTTCACCGGGATTGATCGTGAATGAAACATTTGTGAGCACATCTCGCTCAGTTCCCGGATATCGGAAAGTGAGATTACGGAATTCGATTTTACCTTTTATATCTTTAAGCTCGATAACATCCGGGGCGTCGGCGACATCCTGCTTTGAATCGAGGAGCTCCCCTATCCTCTTGAGCGATGCTTTTCCACGAGAGGTCATATCTATAAGCTCCGAAACAGCCATTATAGGCCATACAATGGCGTTGAAATAGCCGATAAATTCAACAAGCTCGCCAGCATCAAAGCTGTCAATATAGACCAGATATCCGCCATAGCCTAAAATTATACAAATAACAGATTCAACAAACAGCGTAACAAAAATACGGAGCAGTGTCGCTGTTTTTGTGAAGTCGATATTTGTATTTTCGTTTTTGATGTTAAGTTTTTTAAATGCCAAAAGTTCTTTTGTCTCTTTGACGAAAGCCTTTATGACGGCAATTCCAGAAAAACTTTCCTGAGAGAAATCTGACAGATCGGAGAAAGCTTCTTGCCGCAGCTCCCACTTTTTTGTCATGGACTTCCCTACTATAGTTGCCGCCAAAGCGAGGAATATCATTGGCAGCAAAGTAAAACATGTAAGCATCCAATCCATGCGCCACATTTTTATTATTGCCATACACCCGAGCAAGGCTGCGTCAAAAAACATCAGTATACCGGAGCCAAAACATTCCTGCACCGTTTCAAGGTCATTTGTAAAAAGCGACATCATATTTCCAACTTTATTGACCTGATAATATTGCTGCGAAAGATTCTTGCAATGTGCGAACATTTTATTTCTTATATCGGTCTCGACCTTGATCGCAGATCCAAAGAAGCATATTCTCCATAAAAACCGTCCGAAAACAAGGGCGATTATGACGATTATAAGCGGCAGGCATATATTATCAAGCAAAAAGTCTATATCAAAAGTTTCTGCCTGACCGTTAAATTCGACATACCCTGTATTCATTCCGTTTATTACCATTTTGTACAGTTCAGGAATCTTGAGCTGGAAATAATCGACCAGAATCAGCGCTGCAAGACCAAGCAGCAATATGTAAGAATACTTCAGATAATATCGGTTTATATGTTTGCCGAATATCATATGTATTGTTCCCCTTTTTATAAAATAAAAAATGAAAAAGGTAGCTGCCAAATCGTCGGAAAACAAAATGCAACTACCGTTGTCAGCAAATATAAAACTAACTATATTTTATTCGAAATGAATTTAGTTTTCAAATCATTTGAATCACAGCGGAAACCTATCTTTTGGACAGTAATAGAGCACCGCTGCTGCGGTGCTCTATTTGGCAGCGGAAGAAGGATTCGAACCCTCACAAACGGAGTCAGAGTCCGGTGTGCTACCATTACACAATTCCGCTAAATGCAAAAACAATTATAACCACACCGTACAATTTTGTCAAGAGCAATTTTAAAAATTTGGAAAAATAATAGGGCAAGTTGTAGCTTGCCCTATTATTTACTATTTATTCAGATTGTTTTTAAGGGTTTGAAGTTCATCTTTCAGCTCTTTAGGAAGCTTTTCACCAAATTGCTTATAAAACTCTTCGATACCGTCAACTTCCGCGTTCCAAAGGTCTCTATCAACATCCAGAATAGATTTAAGCTGTTCGACATCGAAATCCAGACCTTCCAGATTGATATCTTCCGGATTAGGCACATAACCTATCGCCGTTTCTTGAGCGCCGACCTCATCAAAGCATCTCTTCATGATCCATTCAAGAACGCGCATATTATCGCCAAAGCCTGGCCAAATGAAATTGCCGTTATCATCAGTGCGGAACCAGTTTACATTAAAGATCTTGGGCTGATTTTTAATAAGTTTGCCCATGTCGAGCCAGTGCTGCCAATAGTCAGCCATATGATAGCCGCAGAACGGAAGCATAGCCATAGGATCTCTTCTTACTACGCCAACAGCGCCTGTAGCCGCTGCAGTCGTTTCGGAAGCCATTATAGAGCCGACAAATACGCCGTGCTGCCAATTTCTTGACTGATATACCAGAGGAGCGGTTTTTGCTCTTCTTCCGCCAAAAACGATGGCAGAGATCGGGACGCCGGCTGGATTGTCAAATTCAGGAGAAATGCATGGGCAGTTTTTAGCGGGCGCCGTAAAGCGGCTGTTTGGATGAGCGCCCTTTGACCCGTCGGAAGGATCCCACGGCTCGCCCTTCCAGTTTAGCGCGTCCTTCGGAGGATTCTTGTCCATCCCCTCCCACCAGACGGTACCGTCTGGTTTAAGGACCACATTGGTAAAGATAGAATTCTTACGGGTGGAAAGAAGTGCGTTGGGATTGGATTTCATGCTTGTACCAGGAGCGACGCCAAAGAAACCGTACTCAGGGTTTACCGCCCAAAGCCTTCCGTCAG
This sequence comes from uncultured Clostridia bacterium, assembly GCA_944391635.1. Lineage (GTDB taxonomy): Bacteria > Bacillota > Clostridia > UBA1381 > UBA1381 > HGM11525. The sequence goes on from CALXUL010000247.1 coordinate 6,226, forward strand.
GACCGACTCTGAGCCATGCAATATCATCGCCGACGCACCATACTTTATAGCCTTTATTGCGGTATATCTCAGGAGGAATAAGCATTGCAAGATTTGTTTTACCACATGCGGATGGAAAAGCTGCTGCGAGATAACGGACATCGCCGTCGGGGCTTTCAATACCCAAAATAAGCATATGCTCAGCCATCCAGTTTTCGTTGTGCCCAAGATAAGATGCTATGCGCAGTGCAAAGCATTTTTTGCCGAGCAAAACATTGCCGCCGTATCCTGAATTAACGGACATGATAGTATTATCTTCCGGAAAATGAACGATATATCTGTTTTCCTCATCAAGATTTGCTTTTGAATGTAAACCTTTTATGAAATCGGGGCTGTTGCCAAGTGCTTCATAAACGTTGAGTCCAACTCTCGTCATGATAGCCATGCTCACCACAACGTAAATGGAATCTGTGAGCTCTATACCGTATTTTGCAAAAGGCGAACCCACGACGCTCATCGAATAAGGAATAACGTACATCGTTCTCCCCTTCATAGAACCGTCATAGATTTTTGCAAGCTTGGCATACATTTCCTGAGGATCCATCCAGTTGTTCGTCGGACCTGCGTCCTCTTCGTTCCTGCAGCAAATAAAAGTACGGTCCTCGACCCTTGCTACGTCATTAGGAGCGGAACGGTGGTATACGCACCCCGGAAGCAGTTCCTGATTCAGCTTAATAAGCTCGCCAGTGATAAAGCCTTCATTTCTAATAGCGTTAAGCTGTTCCTCGGAGCCGTCGATCCAAACTATTTTGTCTGGTTTGGTCATATCGGCCATTTGATTGATCCAATCTAATATGTGAGAATTATTTGTAAAGGCCATGCTATTTCCTCCTAAATATAAATACCTTTTGATAATCTGAACAGATATTTACCAATACTGCACTACACATTGTATGATATTGTACAAATTATTTCAAGTTAATTTTAGAAAAAAAACATAAAACCGGCAAAAAGCTCAAACTTTTTTCAGGCATTATGCAAATAAGCCGAGAGTGCTTGTGAAAATTGCACAACTAAATCGTTATTTTGCACTTATCAATAACGAGTTATATACTTTTCAACAGCATTTGTCAGCGTTGCAAAATCATCTAAAGAGAGTTCTTCTCCGCGGACGAGAGGGTTGAATCCGCAAAGTGCTATAACTTTTGCCACCTCTTCTTTTGTAATGGAATTTCCCAGATAAGATAGCAGACTGTTTTGCAGTATTTTTCTCCGTTGTGAAAATGCGGCTCTTATTATTTTAAACAAGAGTTTCTCATTCCTTACATGTATCGGCGGAGATAATCTGCGCTCCATTGTTATGACTGTAGACGTAACCTTGGGGCGCGGTAAGAAGCAGCCTGGTGAAACGTCAAAGAGTATTTGCGGTTTCATATAATAATTGACAAAAAGCGTAAATGCTCCATAATCCGATGTACTTGGAGCGGCGCATATCCTTTTTGCAACTTCCTTTTGTATCATCACCGTAATTTTTTCAAAGCAGCCTGCCTGTATAAGCGCTGTCAATACGGGAGTTGTGATATTATAAGGGAGATTTGCACAAACAACAGGTGTTAGAGAACTGAATTTTTCTCTTACGAGCTTTTGAATATCGATCTTAAGTATGTCGGCATTAATTATTTCCACATTGTCGAAGTTTCTAAGCGTTTCTTCCAGCAGCGGGAGCAGGCGCCTGTCAAGCTCGACAGCTACAACTTTTCCTACATGCGTACTTAGCTTCTGAGTCAGACAGCCTATCCCCGGACCAATTTCCAGCACCCCATTATTTTCTTGAAGCGATGCTTCCGTAGCAAAACGCTCCGGTACCCATTCTTCGATCAAAAAGTTCTGTCCCATGGATTTTGAAAAACGAAAGTTATACTTTGAAAGCAGATATTTGATATCGTTTATACTGCAAAGATTCATATACGTCCACCTTTAAATTTTGCTTGTTTAATAATAAAACAAAATCCCGCAAGGGGCAAGCCCTTGCGGGATTTTGTTGAAATTACTCTAACACATAAACTATGGCGTTTTTAACACCAAAAATTATACACTCATCTTTCGTTTCAAAGAAAAGGTCTATCGTATTTCCTGATACGCCTGTATCACCTACGACTGCCAAACCATATTCCCAACTTCCGTCGGCGGCTACTATATATACGCGGGAATTCATGGGGATCACTGAGAAATCGGCTGAAACTATACCGACCTGAACCGGTGCGCCGCTTGCCGTGATATCAAGCCCATTATAGGAATAGGTATATGCAGTTGCGCGCATATCCAATACCTGTTTATATCTAAGTGTTTCACCGGAAGAGGTCGTTATCACATTACTGTTTTCAGGAACCGGATCCGGCTGAGGTGCGGGAGCTTCTTGGACGGAGCTGCTTGAGCTTGAGGTCGTATTTTCAGAAGCGGAAGGTTCTGTGGGCGCTGCAGGAGCAGGATTTTCGGACTGGGTGGGCTTCGGAGATTCGACCGGTTTTTCTGTTTCTACTGCTTGTGTTTCCTGCAGGGTTTCTGAAGCCGGCTCTTCTTGAACATTTTTCTCTACATCAATATAATATTTTGGACTTTTTTGAAATAGAGCGGCACTCGTACTATTTTGCGAGCTATACAACATTATCGTGTCACTGAATCTATACAGCTTTGATGTGGAAATATTTGTATTTCTCTCCTCTATTTCATTCAATCTGATGCTTTCATCATGTTCGATATTCTCTGCAGAAGCAAGGTTATCTGTTGATACTACATTCATCGTCTGCTCAGATGCTGGAGCGGTAACTTCTTCAGATTTGGCATATACAAGAAATATAGCAGCGATAGTCAAGGCAACGAAAACGGTGCACTTAAACATTCTTGAAAGTTTAAAAATAGAGTGTATTAAAAAATTGCTTAGCTTTTTCATAATCAACCTCTCATGAAACAGTTACAAAATGTTACACGCGGAGTGTATGCGTATTATAGCCTTGCTCTCCACTTTTGTCAAATTACGTCGAAAAATATTGTTAAAAGTCCCCACTTACGACCTCCTGGTAACAATATATGTTAATTATAAACAG
>CALXUL010000248.1 GCA_944391635.1 uncultured Clostridia bacterium
GTCGCCGTCTTCTCTTAAATACTCTAAAATCTGCCAAATACCATCGCCGGTTTTGGATGATACGAAAAATACCCGCTCACATCCTGCCAAACGCAGCCATTGTTCTGCTCTTTTAGTATCAGCATATGGTGAATCTATTTTAGTAACTATTCCGATAACTGGTCTGTTTGCAAGCGGCGCAATTGCCGGAGAATAGAGCATGTACGGCTCGGTAGCACTCGCAAGCAAAGCAACCACACGCGCCTCAAAAGTATACATTGCAAGCGCCGCACCAAAACCCCTGCTTTCGCAATATTCACCCGGTGTATCAATAATCACATCAAAATTATTGACATATTGTGTTTTATGGTAGACAACCGGCTCTCCCTTTAAAGCCTGTATAAGCGATGTTTTTCCACATTCACTCCTACCTACAAGTATCATCTTTTTCATTATGTTTTAGTACACTCACAAATTGCAAATCCAAGTTTCTTTTCCGCATAATCGCAGATTGCACGAACTGCTGTTTCCGTATCAGCAACAAGTCCTGTAATAATCAACGTGCCGCTAAATCTATCTACAAATCCAAGCTCGACATTAGCCGTCTTCATTGCAATATCCGCCGCAATTACAGCTGTTTCAGCAGGGCTTAATGTAACAATACCTATTGCAGCATGGTTATAATCAATTTCCGGATTAAGTCCGAGTTTTTGATATAATACAGGATCCGGGCTTGCTATAATATGCGCAAGTGTAATCTGCTTGCCGGGCACAAGCTCTTGTATTACCCGTATCTTTTCTCCGTCATTTTTTAAATTACTAAATGTATCTTTTATGTCCATTTCCGCGCCTCCGCACAAATAACACTATTCTATTTAATTATATCAGTTTTTCTGACTTTTTGCAATAGAAATAATAATATTATTTTAAGTATTTTACCTCACATAAGCGTTTTTGAATACATTTATATAAATATCGCATAAACCTTACAATTTATGGTATAATACACGCAAAACCTGTCGTTTTATGCCTCTTTTTTTATACTATATACATATTGACAACAGTCTTGATATACTATATAATTATTTTATTATAGTGATTAGGAGGTTTGGGCAATGACTTTTGAACAGGTGTTTCAAAAAATAAAATCAAAATTCAACGATGCTGATACATCAAAACTTGATTCCTTTTTCGCAATCCAGGTTAATATGACCGATGAAGACTGCGGCGGAGCTTTCTATATCCAATTTGCTGACGGCAAGCTAAATGTTGAACCTTATGATTACCGCGACAACACTTCTGATGTTACATTAAAAAAATTAGATTTATATAAGATTCTTGATTTAAAGCTTACCGTTGCCAAAGCATTGGAGACGGGAAAGATTATTATAAACGGCAGTGCAGATGATTTTGCTGCGGCAATTTCCTGCATTAAGCCCGTTCCCGTAAAAAAAGCTGCTGCTAAAACAGCTAAAAAGACAAGCAAGCCTGCTGCTAAAACAACAAAGGCTACTGCTAAATCCGAAACTAAACCGGTTTCTTCTTCATCAAAAGCTGCCGAAAAAACGGCTGTTAAACCCGTTTTAAAAGCAGATGAGAAAAAAACAACAAAAAAATAACTTTGGTTTTATCTGCTGCAAGAAAAAATCTTGCAGCAGTTTTTTATTCAAATTATTCTCTTGTTATAAAAAAATTCGGCAAATGCCGAATTTTTTTATAACTTTAAAGTTCGTCAAGGCTTGCAAATTCATACCCCTGTTCTCTTGCTTTGTCAATAATCTCCGGCAGTGCAGCTGCATTATCTGAGGATACTGCGTGCAGAAGTAAAATTGCGCCGTTATGCAGATATGGCATTATCTGCCCCACCGCATAATCTTTTCCACGTATATTATCAGCCTCCCAATCCTTATAAGCAAAACTCCAGAATACCGTCTTATACCCCATATCTGCCGCTACTGCCAATACGCGTTCACTATATTCCCCTTCCGGCGGACGCATATATTTCATTTGTTGATTAAATTTCTGCGTAAACTTATCTCCTAACAATGTCAATTCTTCAGCAATTTTTTCCGGCTCGGATAGTTTATGCAGATTATTATGATAGTAACTATGGTTTCCCACAATATGTCCCTCATTCACCATACGCTCGACTAATTCACCTGAACGGTTAAAATAATCCCCTGTAATAAAGAATGCCGCTTTTACATTCTTTTCCTTTAAAGTGTCAAGTATATCATCTGTATATCCATTCTCATACCCCTCATCAAATGTCAGATACAGCTTCTTTTCGCTTTGATTGCCTATGTACACCGCATTATGCTCTGACAACATAGAAGAGATTTCTTCAGGTATAAACGGAGCTTTTCCCTGCTCCTTTTTTAGCCCCCAGCCAATACCTTTATTGCTCAGTTCGTAATAGCCGCCTCCAGATACTTGTTTTATCGAATCACAACCTGTACATATCAGCACACTAAACAGTAATAACAGTAAAACTATTTTTTTCACCTTTTCCCCTCCAGCTTAATCATATTTTTTAAAAGTTAGGGCAAACTATATGTATTTGCCGGCTACATTTCCATCCGGCAGACAGAAACCTCATAAGCTGTCTTTTCAACAGTTTCTTCTTCGCTAAGACGTTTCTGATATACTCGGGACTGAATCCTTCCCCATATTTTTATATTGGTGCCTATGCCAATATTACGGCAAAACCGCGCATTTCTGCCCCAGGCAATTATTGGTATATAATCAGATTTATTATATGTGCGGTTTACTGCCAACAGCAAGTCGCATATTTCACGGCCAAACGGCGTAGTCCTGTATACCGGCTCCTTGCATACAAAACCGTTTAAATACAGCATATTCGGATTTTTCATATCCTGAGCCTCAGATGCAGGTATAATATCCCGCGCAAATACACTTAGTACCAATCTGCTCGCACCGCCTTCGTTGGCATTATACGACCTAAACTGCCCATATACGCATATCTGATCCCCTTCTTCAAGTTCACACTCGGCAAGTATTCTTTCGGATGCGATTATGCGTATATAATCACTTGCTCCTGACAGGCGCGGCACACATAATATAAACAAGTAAAAAGCCTCTTTGTATATTTCATGACTAAAGCACGGCGCACTTTCTACCACACCACAAAGCTCTGCGCGATTATTGCTGTCGGTTAATTCCATTCTGTCCCCATCCTTTCGACTTTATCTTTACTTATCTTATTCAAGTATCAGGATTATTATGCCTAAACCCTCATATTATATCCTATTTTTCTTTTATATTTGGTTTGCTTTTTCTTGACATATGCTTATATAAATGATAGAATTAATAGTAATATTTTACAAATAATGTATAAGGTTTTACTTTGAAAGGGATTTTCATATGAACAATAATAATGAACATAAACCGGGTAATTTCTTAAAAAACCCGTTTGTAATATTTTTATTGCTGAGCATCGTTTCAACAATTATTTTAAATTCTTTGCTCTCTGTTCTGATGACACCTCAAAAAACCGAAATCACATACAGTGAATTTCTAGCACTCGTTAAAGAAGATAAGGTTGAAAAGGTTTATTTTTCAAGCGACAGAATAGAGATTTACGAAAAACCCGAGGTTTCTGATACTGATGACGGAGATACAAATGACCTGCCGGATATTAGTGATACTATGCCTATGCTGCCATTTTCCATAAACAACACAAAAGACATAGGCAAAATATACTACACCGGTTATCTTAATGATGACACCCTGCTTACACTATTGAACGAACATAATGTTGAGTTTACAAGGGTTTCACAACAAACAAACCCAATTGTGGAAATACTTCTTACGTGGGTTTTGCCGTTTGCTCTGATGTATCTGTTCCTTGGAATATTAATGCGTACACTCAGCAAAAAAATGGGCGGCGGATTTATGAATGTCGGTCAATCAAATGCCAAAGTATATATGGAAAACAAGACGGGTGTAACGTTCCATGACGTTGCAGGACAGGAAGAAGCAAAAGAATCATTAAAGGAAATCATAGATTTTCTGCAAAATCCATTAAAATATACCGCAATCGGCGCAAAACAACCAAAAGGCGCACTTCTTGTCGGACCTCCAGGAACAGGTAAAACGCTTCTTGCAAAAGCTGTTGCAGGCGAGGCTAGCGTTCCGTTCTTCTCAATCTCCGGTTCAGACTTTGTAGAGATGTTTGTAGGCGTGGGCGCATCAAGAGTAAGAGATTTATTTAAGCAGGCTGCGGCAAAAGCACCTTGTATTATCTTTATTGATGAAATTGATGCAATCGGAAAAAGCCGTGACGGGCAATACGGCGGAGGCAATGATGAACGTGAACAAACTCTTAATCAGCTGCTTGCCGAAATGGACGGATTTGACTCTTCAAAAGGTGTCGTAATCCTTGCCGCAACGAATCGTCCTGAAATACTTGACAAGGCGCTTTTAAGGCCGGGGCGTTTTGACAGGCGAATTATTGTTGAGAAACCTGACCTAAAAGGCCGCGAGGATATACTGAAAGTACATTCTAAAAATGTTAAAATGTCGTCCGATATTGATTTGCATGAAATTGCGCTCGCAACAAGCGGTGCTGTCGGGGCAGATCTGGCAAACATGATAAATGAGGCAGCTCTTCGCGCTGTTCGTCTAAAAAGAACTGAAGTAAAACAAGAGGACTTGATGGAAGCGGTCGAAGTCGTTATTGCTGGAAAAGAAAAGAAAGATAGGATTTTATCTGAAAAAGAAAAGCGTATTGTTGCATTCCACGAAGTGGGCCATGCTCTCGCTGCAGCCTTGCAGAGAAATACCGACCCTGTACAAAAAATTACAATTGTTCCAAGGACTATGGGCGCTCTCGGATATACTATGCAAACACCTGAAGAAGAACATTACCTAATGTCACGTGATGAAATCTTTGAAGAAATTGTATGTCTTGTTTCTGGAAGATGCGCTGAAGAAATTATATTCAACACGCAGACAACAGGAGCTGCAAATGATATTGAAAGAGCAACCCAGCTTGCTCGATCCATGATATCCCAATACGGTATGTCTGACAGGTTTGGTATGACTGCTTTGGAAAGCATTCAAAATAAATACCTAGACGGCAGAAGCGTAGCCAATTGCTCAAATGAAACTCTTACAGCTTTAGATGAAGAGGTTATTGGAACGATTAAACACGCTCACAAACTGGCAATGGAGCTTCTTACCAATAATATTACGGCATTAAACGAGATTTCCGAGTTCCTAATTAAAGAGGAAACTATCACCGGTAAACAATTTATGGAAATTCTCAATTCGGTAAAAAATCGCAGCGGGCAAGATATTCAGCCGGAAGCTGTCGATTCAGTTCCACAAAATGATGATGAAGTAAAATAAAACAGTAAAAGAGCTGTACAAAACTGTACAGCTCTTTTTTATTCATGTACTTAAATTATTTTATCAGCAGCAGGGGTCACAGCAATTATTATTGTTTTCACAACAGCCGTTATTATCTCCGCAGCAGCAAATCAGCAGGAAGAAAATTATCAGAACCCAAATCCAATTATCTCCGCCGCCAATACCGCAGCCATTTCCAAATAAACTCATAGCTCACACTCCTTTTTTGTCTGATACTATAAGTTACGCATATAGGCAGTATTTTGTGCAAAAAATTTTATAACTCATTTTATAATCATTAAATATCTTTTCTGCACAATCCTTTATAATCTTATAATTCGGGCTCACTATTTGCGGCAAGAACAGCACACGGCTTAAAATAATTTATTTTATCCGCAAAAAGAGTTCCCACTATTCTACCAGCCTCTTTGATAATAAGTGCGGCGGCAGCATAGTCAAAAGGAAAAAGACGTACCTCAAAGAACATATCTTCAAATCCTGTATCATTTTTTCAATTTCTAATCTTTTAACATATCTCTCTTTGAATAAAAATTCCCCCTATGATTTTATTATGCCATGTAGAATGCTTTTTCTATTGTCAATTCTTACCGGGCTTATTCATTAAGGTATAACACGTATGCTATTTTTTGTCGAATTTTATACTGCGAAAGTTTAAATTCGACAAAAGCTCTGTAATTTTTTCAAAGGGTTTTGCTTTAATAAAAAGAATATTATTAAAGCAGGCGCAAACGATAATTTTAAAGGAGGACAGGCTATATGAATATTATAGAAACAGATAAAAACGCCCTGCTCGTCACACCGGAAGGAGAGCTTGACCATCATCTTGCTGGAAAAATGCGCACAGAAATTGATAAAAAGCTCGGACGCGGAATTATAAATATCATATTTGACTTTTCGCATCTAAGTTTTATGGACAGCTCCGGTATAGGTATGATAATGGGGCGTTACAAACGCATACAAAAACTCGGCGGTCGCGTAATAATTGCAGCTCCAAAACCGCAGGTTAAAAGAATAATTGAAATGTCGGGGCTTCTGGGAATAATTCAAATTTCGCCAAGCGTGAAACAAGCGCTTCGCAAGCTGTAAAGGGGTGAGGATATGGAAAACAAATTTAATATGGAATTTATGGGTCTTTCAGAAAATGAAGCTTTGGCTCGTACGGTAACGGCAGCATTTATAACTAGTCTTGACCCTACAGTAGAAGAACTTTCTGAACTTAAAACCGCAGTTTCAGAAGCCGTCACAAACGCGATAGTCCATGCCTATCCCGATGGCGTTGGTATGGTAGGGCTTTCTGGGCGCATTTGCGGCAAAAAGGTATACATTACCGTAAGTGATACAGGAATCGGCATTGATGACATAGAACGGGCAAGGGAGCCGCTATATACCGGAAAGCCTGAACAGGAACGTTCAGGGCTTGGTTTTTCAATTATGGAAAGTTTCTGTGACCAAATTGATGTTAAAAGTAAATGCGGCAGTGGTACAGTCGTCACACTGATTAAGCAGATCGGAGGCAATAAGGGAGAGGAGTAATCTGATGGACAGGAATTTAATGCTTATCAATCTCGCGCAGGACGGCAACTCTCATGCTCAGGACATACTCTGCCGCGAAAATATAAGACTTGTCCAAAGTATAGCAGCGCGCTTTACCGGTCGTGGCACTGAACTATGCGACCTTGTACAGATAGGTTCGCTTGGACTTATTAAAGCCATAAAAGGCTTCGATCTAACACGCGGTCTTAAAT
>CALXUL010000249.1 GCA_944391635.1 uncultured Clostridia bacterium
TTCGTTATCATCCTTTAAAACATCCGACATATCAAATATCCCCGGTCTACCATTTTTCATTCTGATATATGCGACAAGGGCATAAAGTGCCTGCTCGCCGGACATTGCGTCGGTTTTAGTATCGTCAGTAAAATGAAGGAATCCTTCTCCCTTGCGATAATAATTCATAACAGCATCAAGCAGGGTATTTCCGTCTTTAACAAACCTTTCGTCATTAACATCTATTCCACATACCGCAAGCGCTGTTAAGACCTGAGATGCGCTTTCACAATTTTCTCTTTCGTAATCAGAAAAACCTCCGCTTTGACATTGTTTTTCCGACAAATATGAAATAGCCCTATCCATAGCATCTTTTACTTTTAAATCATCCGAATAATTATTTAGCGCCTGAAGAGCCATTGCCGTTGCATCAATTTCAGACCTGCCGTCTGAAGATACAGAAAATCCTCCATCATCCGACTGTCTTGACAGAATATAATCAACATACATCTGCCTTGTCGCCTGTGTCTTATTAGAATCCTCAATTTGCGGTATTTCATAACCTGCGCTATCAAGCGCAAGTAATGCAAAAACGGGACCGTTAATTCCCTGGTAAATAACGCTGTTAAAATCAGCAAGCGGGCTTAGCAAATTATATCCCGACACATCAGCCGGGTTTTTACCTAACGCAGAAAGCGCTATTACCACACGCGAATATTCCGAATATTTTCGCTCATGCAATATACCTTTTGTTTCTGACACATATTTACAAATATTTTTATAATATGTATTAAAATACTCACTGTCATTTACAATTCCGCTTCTTGCAAGCCCGAATACAAGCCATTCGCCGCCCACACTTCCATACTGAGGATATGGTATACTTTCTTTTAAAGTATTCGCTGTATCAACTATTACAGCTTCAACATCATATTCTGCAGCAAAAACAACAGAAGTATTTACACATATCAGCACTAAAGCACAAATAAACGCAGATAAACGTTTCAAAAAAACCACCTCAACTCTAATTATACTTTAAAGAGTTTAAATTGTCAATGACCGTCATATCTACATATTTAATCAGCTTCTATTGCACTTTTTTCTTTTTTGTGATATACTTTCTTATAGACTTTTGAAAGGATTTGTACATACTATGGATAAAAAAGAATTTGCACTTCTGGCACACGAAAAATGGCAGGGGAAAATTGAAGTAATATCACGCGCTGAAATTAACTCAAAAGAGGATCTTGCTGTTGCATATACCCCGGGCGTTGCAGAGCCTTGCATTAAGATTTCTGAAAACACCGACCTTTCTTATAAATATACAAGAAGGGGAAATCTTGTAGCTGTAATTACCGATGGTACGGCTGTTCTTGGACTTGGAGATATAGGTCCAGAAGCCGGCATGCCGGTTATGGAAGGAAAATGTGCGCTCTTTAAGCGATTTGCTGACGTTGACGCATTCCCTATTTGTATACGGTCAAAAGATGTTGATGAAATTGTTCGTACTGTGAGCCTTATAAGCGGAAGTTTCGGTGGTATTAACCTTGAAGATATCAGCGCTCCGCGCTGTATTGAGATAGAAAGACGGCTTAAGGAAGAATGTGATATTCCCGTATTCCATGACGACCAGCATGGCACTGCTGTTGTCGTATTATCTGCGCTTTTAAACGCTTTAAAGCTAACAAACCGCAATATAAAAAACATCAAAGCAGTTATTAATGGTGCTGGCTCGGCAGGTATGGCTATTGCAAGACTGTTTATATCCTGCGGTATGAAGAATCTTATTCTTTGTGATAAATATGGCAGTCTTTACCGAGGCAATCCTAAAATGAATCCAGAACAGGCTAAAATTGCTGAAATCACCAATCCCGACAATATAAATTCCGACCTTGCCGGGGCTCTTGTAAATGCAGATGTATTTGTAGGAGTATCAGCGCCGGGCGTTCTTACACCTGAAATGATTTCCAAGATGGCTGGTGACCCTATTGTTTTTGCAATGGCAAACCCTGTCCCTGAAATCATGCCGGATATTGCCAAATCTGCCGGGGTTAAAGTTATTGGTACCGGGCGATCAGATTTCCCAAATCAGATAAACAATGTACTTGCTTTCCCCGGAATCTTTAAAGGCGCACTTTCTGTTCGCGCGCATGACATAAACGAAGACATGATGCTTGCTGCTGCAAATGCAATTGCAGGTCTTATAAGCGATAACGAGCTTTGCGAAGACTACATTATCCCTGATGCTATTGATCCGCGGGTATCTGAAGCAGTTGCTGATGCTGTTGCAAAAGCTGCTGTTAGCTGTGGACTTTCAAGAATATAACTTAAAAGAACGCCTGATATTCAGGCGTTCTTTTATCATACAAAAATCCCGGCAAGCCTGCTATTTCAGCTGCCGGGACATTTTATTATTTATACACTATGTTTTACCCTATCACGTTCTTCCGCCGCTTTTCCGTCATTAAATCTGTCAAGCGTACCGACAAGGTATCCTGTAATTCTTCTGATTCTCTCAAATTTAACGCCATGTTCCTCTTCGCTTCTGCCGCACAAAGGACATTTATCACCTATAATCCCTGTATATCCGCAGATCGGGTCACGGTCAACCGGATGGTTGATCGAAC
>CALXUL010000250.1 GCA_944391635.1 uncultured Clostridia bacterium
TCAAGAGCGATCTTTCGCTTGGTGACGGAAAAGATTACGAGTTCTACTATCAGACGAGAACTAACGCGAAAGATCCCAATGCAGTTGATTTCAGGATCATATGCGTTACAAAGTATGCGTATATCGAGGGCTCTACTTCGGTAGGTATCGAGGCAAGCTTCACCAACGGCTCTGATACTGTTGATTTCAGAAAGAGGACGTCTACAGTGTACAAGAATGTTGACGCGACTGGAGACGGATACACCGATGTGTATACAACCGATTCCGAAAATGTCATATTCGGATGGGTAGTAACAGGTGTTCCTTCCGATTATACCGTTACGGCTGCCACGATGCTCAAGTAATAAGCAGCAGGCAATCGCAAACGCTTTAACAGTATTACGTATAGTGCAAAAACATCCGCCGGAATTTATCCCGGCGGATGCTTTTTGCGGTCTTTTTCAAGACAGTGTCGTTTTATTACGATTTCAAGAAATAATTTTTTAATATATCACCATAAATAACCATATAACCGGAGCGAGGTAAGCCTGTTTCAGACTCGCTCCGGTTATACAATTTTAAACGATACCTGAACAAAGATTGTCAAAATTTTCAAGAGTATTTTCCCGAATATCAGTGAACTTAAAGTGATGTGCCGGCAAATCCGTAATTTTCAGAACTGATTTTTTTGCCTCTTGCTTATGAATTCTCTGCCGGTTATAAGATAGTCTATTGAAACGTCAAAGTAGTCCGACAGCAAAAGAAGCATCTGAACATCAGGGCTTCTTCTTCCGTTTTCATAATAAGAGAGTGCTTCCCGGCTTATGGACAGGTCAAGCGCGACCTTTTGCTGCGTAAATCCTTTCTTGAGGCGTATTTCTTTCAGTCCATGCAGTCCCGGGAGCACGGATGGCTCTTGATTTTTTTTTTCGTTCATTTTAATGCTCCGTTTAGTAAGTCGTAGCTTTGTCAAAAAAAATATAAAAATTTTCATTTTGCTATTGACATAACTGTAACAGATTGTTATAATTACGACGTAACAATTTGTTACATAAGGCGTTTTTTTGTCGCCGGCCGGAAAATCAGTAAAAGTCGGAGGTAATACGAAATGTACCATAGCCCTGAATTTAAGCGTGATAAAAATCAAAGCGCCGACAAAAAGAAAAAAGTTATTTTTGTGATACTCTGGGTGTTAATAACAGTCATAATCAACAAGATGGCAAAAAAAGTTTGATTTAGTGTACAGAGAGCGTGTAGCGTTTTTTACGCACAACTCTTTGCTATATAAATTTTGAAAGGAGATGCAAAAATGGGAAAGGGAAGAGTCATTGCCGGTTTTATCCTCACCATAGTGGGACTGGTGCTTGGACTTTTAGGCGGTCTTGTTGCAATAGCAAGTCTGACCGGTCTTCCGGTGGCGATAATAGGGCTTGTTCTCTCTGTAAGCGGAGGTAAAGCAATGAAAGCATCCGGTAATCCGGCCGGTCTTGCAACGGCAGGCCTGGTAATAGGTATAATCGCTACTGTTATAACCGCTATTGCCTTCTTTACATGCGGCCTTTGCGTTATATGCGCTGCCGGTGTTTCAGCAGCTGTCTGAGCAAATTTACTCAAGGCGATAAACGCGCCGTCAAATAGTGCGGACTGTACATAATCAGGTTTCGGGGAAGGAAGTTTATTTTTATGACTGATTCCTTTATTTTCTTAGGAAGAGAAATACCGCTCTACGGTATTATGTCCATTGCAGGTATTATTGTCTCTGCGGTGTGTGCGCTTTTTCTAGCGCGGAAGAGAAAAAACGAATTTTTCGATCTGCTGTGTTCGTCTGTATATGTAATGATCGGCGCGTTTATAGGCGCCAAGCTACTTTTTATCGCGGTTTCTTTTGAAGACATAATAGCGCTCGGCATACCAATGGAAAACGTGATAAATGGAGGATTTGTGTTTTACGGAGGGCTTATCGGCGGAGCGATGGGTCTTTTGATATATATAAAGCAGTTTCACATGGACTACGGACTGCTTGAGATATATTCTGCTGCGCTGCCACTGGGACACGCTTTCGGACGGGTAGGTTGTTTCTTTGCCGGATGTTGCTACGGTATACCTTATTCAGGATTTCCAAGCCATATATACACCGAAACTGTCGGTATGACGCCGTTGAATGTTCCTCTTTTAGCTGTGCAGCTGATAGAGGCAGCGTGCCTTTTAGTGATTTTTTCGTGTCTTCTTATCGTGTTCCTTTGGGGTAAAAAAAGATATCTCACACCGATTTTGTATATTATCTCATATACAACAGTCAGATTTGTTCTTGAGTTTTTCAGAGGAGATAAGGAGCGTGGAGTATATTGGGGACTTTCTACAGCACAATGGGTAAGTATTGTACTTTTCCTCTCCACATGTATTTTTCTCCTTGTCAGATCGGTAAGAAATGCTGAGAAGGTAAAAGAAGAAGATAAAAAGCTCGTATCAGATATATCTTCAAATGGCGTGTAAAGTCACGTAGTTGATAAATATGGTTTTTACGGAGGGAGCATGAAAAAGATTTTAATGACCGTTCTTGCAACTATGCTTTTAGTAATGGGAGCGGCTATTGTTTTGATGTCAGCGTCGTGCGCCGATATTGGTAATATAGTTGACGATTTTATGGGAAGTCGCCCCCAGGATCCGACGCAGGCGAGCGGAGAAAACGATTTCTCGGACGAGATAACGGGCGATGGCGTGGTCGTGACGACCAAAGAGGACGGATTTGTTATCGTTACGGAACCGGATATTACGGAAAATTTGCCGGGTTCGGGTGGCGGAAGCGATGACGAAGGGAATATTGGCCAGTCCGGAAGCACTACAGAAGCAGGAAGCGTAGATATTACGGAAGCGCCACAAAACTGTTCTCATCAGGAGGGAGAGTGGGTAGTTTTGAAGCCCGCGACCTGCACGGAAAAGGGAATAGTACATATGCTGTGCACTATTTGCGGCGAGGAGCTCGGGCGTTCAGAGCTGCCGTCAACCGGACACATGGAGGTGAGCGATCCGGCAATTAAAGCCACATGTACGAGCGACGGATACACAGAAGGAAAGCATTGTTCGACATGCGGCAAAATACTGTTGGCGCAGAAGAAGATACCGGCGTCCGGACATACTCCCGGTGCAGAGGCGACCTGCGTTTCTGACAAGATTTGCCTTACGTGCGGCGCCGTTATTAAAAAAAGCTCAGGTCATGACTGGATAACGGCAACATGTACTGAGCCAAAGCATTGCTCCCTGTGCGGGCTTGAGCAGGGAAGCGCCCTCGGACACAAGCAGAATGCTCAGGGGATATGCGAAAGGTGCGGGGTGGATTTTTCTGTAGACATGATGCTGCGAATAGGCAAGCCTTCATCAGATCAGGCCGGAAAAGGCGGATTTTCGTGGATTTTTTCGCCCAAAGATTTTTTTAACTATTATTATGATGAGTTATTTGCACATTTTCAGGCAGCAAATATTTCACAGAGAACGATCAAATATATTTATCTAGAAATTGAACTGTATAATAACGTCGGAGATTGTATCTTTACGAAAAAATTCAAGCTTACAGGACCGATAGCTCCGGGCGAAGATATAATTTATGATTTGGATATCGGTACCAATGGAACCAATCAGGATTTTAAGTATTATATGGCGGTACAGGATGCAAAAGAAACGGTCAGCGCGGTAAAAACCTCGCGCGTGACGATAGAATATACCGACGGAAGCACAGAGACGGGGCGCTATGAGTTTACAGGTCAACAGTGTACAACGTATGATGAATATAAGAAAACGCGGCCGGACGGCATATGAGCCGACAGATATAATTAGCATTTGAGCTGACATATACAATATAAAAAAAGCAACCCGCGCAGAAAAACTGCGCGGGTTGCTCTGGTTTTTCGCAATTTTTTAGCCCAGCTGTGTTTGGCATCTGCCGCACCGCATTACGAACTGTATATCATCGATGCTCTTCACATCAAATTGTCATTACCTCTGTCGCATTTACAAATAACAGCTCCTGTGCGAGATATTGAGCTTCTTTTAAGATAAGCCTGCTCCGCATTGAAGTATTTTAACAAAATGATGTCTTCGTGCATTCGCTCCGGTCAGTATTGATTTGCA
>CALXUL010000251.1 GCA_944391635.1 uncultured Clostridia bacterium
ACGCGAAAATTCACCGGTCAGCTCCTTTTCCCCGCAAGCGCGGGGGTGATCCTGCTATGACACAAAATAGCACTATGTAACATAACTTTTCCCCGCAAGCGCGGGGGTGATCCTTGTTTGCGTTTGCTTGATGAAATGAAAATAGTCTTTTCCCCGCAAGCGCGGGGGTGATCCCAGGCTGTAACTGCTCAATTTCGCCGCAATAAGCTTTTCCCCGCAAGCGCGGGGTTTTTTTCTTTAATACTGTGATATTTATGAATATGTGTTCCAATATTTTTTGTTCAAATTATTTGATAGTACAAGAAATAACTGCATTTTGATTATTTTTGATGAGTCAGGTATAAGTGTAATAATCAGGCTTATACAAGAAAAGAGAAGAAAACATTAGTTTTCCCTTGCAGAAAAATTGCAAATGTGATATAATAGTTTGAATAATGGAAAAGTAGGTGGTTTTGTGAAGAGCATGACTGGCTATGGCAGAAATGAGGCTGTTATAGACGGAAAGAAAATCGCATGTGAAATAAAGTCGGTGAATCATAGGTATTCGGATTATAATATTAAAGTTCCAAGAAATTTTGGGTTTTTGGAGGACAGAATACGCCGTCTTGCAGCGGAAAAGATAAAGCGCGGAAAAATAGATATTTATGTCAGTATTGAATATTGTGAGCAGGCGGACAGACAGATATTCTTAAATGAGGAACTTGCAAGCGAATACTTGAATGCATTAAATGCACTTGGTGAAAAATTTAATCTTGTTAATGATATTTCACTCATGCGTGTGGCACATTTGCCGGATATATTCCGTACCGAACGCCGCCAAGAGGATGAGGAAGAATTATGGGAGCAGGTCAGGAGTGTTGCCGAGGGTGCGCTTGAGGCGTTTTCTGCGATGCGCGAACGTGAGGGTGAAAGAATTAGCGAGGATTTGAAAAAACGTATTCAGTATATGCGGACGATTGCTGCTAAAATTGAAAAGCGTTCACCTGAAACGGTAAAGGAATATGAGGAAAAATTATACTCTAAAATAAAGGAAGTTCTTGAAAATCATGACGTGGATGAATCAAGGATACTTACCGAAGTAGCTCTTTTCGCAGATAAGGTTGCAATTAATGAGGAATTGGTAAGACTTAGCAGTCATTTTGATGAATTTGAGAAGATTTTAGAATCTAATGATGCAGCCGGCAGAAGGTTAGACTTCCTTATTCAGGAAATTAACCGCGAGATAAATACCACCGGTTCAAAAGCAAACGATATAGAAATAGCCCGCGATGTTGTAGAGCTAAAAAGTGAAACCGAAAAGCTTCGTGAGCAGGTACAGAATATAGAATAATAAGGCGGTGGAAGAAAATGAAGCTGATAAACATAGGCTTTGGAAATATGGTTGCAGCAGGCAGGATAATAGCCATAGTAAGCCCGGAATCTGCGCCGATAAAAAGAATTATGCGTGAATCGGAGGATAAAGGACTGCTTGTAAATGCCACATACGGACGAAGAACACGTGCAGTGTTGATAACCGATTCTGGGCATATTATACTTTCGGCACTACAGCCTGAAACGGTAGCCCATAGGTTAGATGAAACAGAGGAGCCAGAGGAAGAATATGAGTAAGGGAAGTTTGTTTATAATATCTGGGCCGTCAGGTACGGGAAAAGGAACGGTATGCGATGAATTGATACGAAGGGGCGATGTATACTTGTCGGTCTCATCTACAACTCGTGATAAGCGTGCAAATGAAATTGACGGGGTTACGTATAATTTTACCGATGTTGAGCATTTTAAACAAATGATTGATGACGGCAGTATGCTTGAATGGGCGTGCTATAACGGCAACTATTACGGAACGCCGCGCGAGGCGGTGGAGAAAATGTTGTATGCCGAGAAAAATGTTATACTTGAAATTGAGCCTCAGGGCGCGTTTAAGGTTCGGGAAAAGATGCCGGAAGCAGTTTTAATTTTTATAATTCCGCCGTCGATAGAGATATTAAAGAGCAGGCTGATTGGCAGAGGGCGTGAGGACAACGAACAAATTGAAAAACGTCTTGATGCGGCAAAATGGGAATTTTTGCAGGCTGGCAGATATAATTATATAGTTGAAAATGATGACCTGCAAGGCTGTGTGGCAGAGGTTGCAGGGATAATGGATAACGTTGTAAAAATGCGTGAAAAAGTGCGCCGCCTTATTGATGAGGCGGAACAAATGTAAAGAAAGGAAGTAAATATTATGATTATTAAACCTGGAATTAGTTCACTCGAGAAATGTGTTGATGACGGATGCAGATATATTCTTGTTACTATGGCAGCAAAACGTGCAAGAATGTTAGGTTTAGGTGCAGAAGGTTTAGTTGATGTAGAATCAAAAAATGCTGTATCAGTTGCTGTTGCGGAGATTGCTGCCGGCAGAGTTGGGTATACAAGACCGAAATTGCATACCGATGTTCATATTGAACAGATGTAATGGTTGTACAGGTAGTAGTAAATCAAAGTTCGAGAGCGCAGGATAAATTATATGATTATCTTGTGCCGGAAGAGCTTGAAGATGAAATACTAATTGGAAGCCGCATTAAGGTTCCGTATGGCGCACATAACCGCGAGATAGAGGCGTATGTTTTCGAAATAAAAAAGCGTTCTAAAGCTAAGAAATTAAAGAATGTTATAGAAGTATATGACCGAGCCTTTGATGAAAAAATGCTTCAGCTTATTAAATGGCTAAGAGATGAGTGCATATGTTCGTATATTGATATAATTAAAACGGTTATTCCACAGGGAAGCATAAATAAACCGGAAGAATGGTTTGAACTTTTAGTGGATACTTCAGACGATGAATTGGTAAAGGTAATAAAAGATGCAGGAGGCTCATGTGAAGCAAATGCATTATTTTCAAGATTTGACTCAGAT
>CALXUL010000252.1 GCA_944391635.1 uncultured Clostridia bacterium
TTTTTTGCAAAAGCGTGCGAGTTTGCTGAAAAAGGCATATATGCCGATAAAGAAAGAAAAAGCGAAGCAGCTTTAGGTTTGCTCCGCACAACTAAAATGATTTCTCAAAACAAATAAGATATGTATCGGCACGGAAAAACCGTGCCTTTTGCTGTTTTTGGGATAATTAGCCCTGGCAGCAGCCGCAGCTGTTGTTGCAGCAACTGTTCTCACAGCAGCCGCAGCTGTTCTGATTCGACAGATAGCTTAAAAATGAAAGCAAATCGTAATACTCAAGCAGAGGGGTCTGGTCGTATACGTTCATAGTTGTTTGTATGGTTCTGTTTTTGTTACAGCACATTTTATACATCTCCTTTTGTTTTGCGGCGAGGTCGTCGCCTAATATATACTATGTAGAATATGGGGATGGTGTGAGAATAAAAGTAAAATTATTATATAATACTTGCATTTGTGGAAGTTTTAGGGTATAATTATGTAAGAATTTTTTTGAGGAGGTGGTTCTGTTGGGGTATGTTGCAGACAGCGAAGAGTTTTATATAGCGGATTATGCCTCAATACTTTCTGTTTCTTCAAAATATATTGAGTATCAATTGAGTTAATATAACGAAATATAAAATATATGAAGGATGAGTGAAGAATGCAGAGAAATGTGTATGATATATTAAAGGAGCGCGGGCTTATAGCGCAGGTGACACATGAGGAGGAAATCCGCGAACTTTTGGGCAAAGAAAAGGTGACGTTTTATATTGGTTTTGATCCGACGGCAGACAGTCTGCATGTAGGGCATTTCCTGCAGATGGTGGTAATGAAGCATATGCAGGATGCTGGACATCGTCCGATTGCGCTGATAGGTGGCGGCACGGGAATGGTCGGCGACCCATCGGGAAGAACAGATATGCGTCAGATGATGACCTCCGAAACTATTGAGCATAACTGTAACCAATTTAAAAAGCAGCTTGGAATGCTAATTGATTTCAGCGATGACAAAGCCATTATGGTAAATAATGCCGATTGGCTTTTAAACCTTAATTATATAGAATTTTTAAGAGATATTGGTTCTTGCTTTTCAGTAAACAAGATGCTGACTGCGGAATGTTTTAAACAGCGGCTTGAAAAGGGTTTGTCGTTTTTAGAGTTTAACTATATGCTTATGCAAAGTTATGATTTTCTGATGCTTAACCGTAAGTATGGATGTAAGATAGAACTTGGCGGAGATGATCAGTGGTCAAATATACTTGGCGGTATAGAACTTTGCCGCAGAAAAGATCAGACCCAGACATATGGTATGACATTTACCCTGCTTACTACTTCAGAGGGTAAGAAAATGGGTAAAACCGCAAAGGGTGCGCTCTGGCTTGATCCTGAAAAGTGTACACCGTATGATTTTTATCAGTACTGGGTTAATGTACAGGACGATGATGTAATTAATTGTTTAAAGCTTATCACATTTGTTCCGATGGAAGAAATTGCCGAAATGGAAAAATGGGAAGGTCAGGAACTTAATAAGGCGAAAAAACGCCTTGCATATGAAGTGACAAAACTTGTTCATGGTGAAAAAGAAGCGCAAAAGGCTAAAGAAGCTGCCGAAGCTATTTTTGCGCGCGGCGGAGTTTCGGAAAATATGCCAACATCTGTTGTTGCGGATGCGGTCGGCAGAATATTGCTTGATGTATTATGCGAAATAAAACTTATTCCGTCTAAGGCAGAGGGAAGAAGACTTATACAGCAAAACGGCTTATCAGTAAATGACAAGAAGGTTACTGACCCTGCTGATGTAATAACAGCAGATATGTTCGGTGAGGACGGAATGATTGTTAAAAAAGGTAAAAAGGTTTTCCATAAGATTGTACTTGGCTAATAAGACGCTAATAAATACCCCTCGTTATACGGGGGGTATTTATTGCGTTTTGTAACAAAAAAATATTGCTAAATCTTGACAACAGAAAAGATATTTTATATAATATATAAGTTATAATGCTATAGTTGTGTAATCTTTTATAAGGAGAAAACAATAAATGAAAAAGTACGGTGTAAATGAGATAAGAGAGAAATTTTTAAGTTTTTTTGAGAGTAAAGGCTGTCTGAGAATAGACAGTTTCTCACTTGTGCCCAAAAACGATGCAAGCTTGCTTTTGATTAATTCGGGAATGGCGCCAATGAAACCGTGGTTTACAGGCGCGCAGGTGCCGCCGAGAAGAAGAGTGACGACATGTCAGAAATGTATAAGAACACCTGACATAGAAAATGTTGGAAAAACTGCGCGTCACGGCACATTTTTTGAGATGCTCGGCAATTTTTCTTTTGGTGATTACTTTAAACATGAAGCAATTTCTTGGGCGTGGGAATTTTTAACTAAGGAAATAGGCCTTGACCCTAAGGATTTGTGGGTTACGGTATATGAAGAAGATGACGAGGCAAGAGATATTTGGATAAATGAGATAGGTGTAGCTCCTGAGCGCGTTGTAAAAATGGGCAAAGAAGATAATTTCTGGGAGCATGGCACAGGACCTTGCGGACCCTGTTCTGAAATACATGTTGACCGCGGAGCAGAATATGGCTGTGGTAAACCTGACTGTAAAATTGGCTGTGACTGTGACAGATTTATGGAAGTATGGAATCTTGTGTTCACACAGTTTGATAAGGATGAAAACGGGAATTATAACAGACTTCCCAATCCGAATATTGATACCGGTATGGGTCTTGAAAGACTTGCAGCTGTTGTTCAAGGTGTGGACAACCTTTTTGAGGTTGACACTGTGCGCAATATAATGGCAAAGGTCAGTGAATTTGCAAAGATAAAATACCATGATGATGAGAATAAGGATATATCACTGCGTGTAATTACTGACCATATAAGAAGTACTGTTATGATGGTTTCAGACGGTGTTATCCCGTCAAATGAAGGCAGAGGCTATGTTTTAAGAAGGCTTTTGCGCCGTGCGGCACGCCACGGAAAGTTATTGAATATAGATGGTGCATTTTTGTATAAAGTTGCGGATACCGTTATTGACGAATCAAAGCAGGGGTATCCTGAACTTGCAGAGAAAAGAGAATATATTAAAAATATAATTAAAATAGAAGAGGAACGTTTTGCCGTTACAATTGATAAAGGTATGGCGATTCTTGGCGATTATATTAAGGCTGCAAAAGAGGCAGGCAAGACTGTTCTTGGCGGAGCAGAGGCCTTTAGACTAAATGATACTTACGGTTTTCCGATTGACTTAACGGTTGAGTTGTGCGAGGAACAGGGGCTTAGTGTAGATATTGAAAAATACAAGGAAGAACTTGAAAAACAAAAGAATATCGCAAGAAGCGGACGAAAAGACGGCTCAAGCTGGGATTCGGATGAGGTATATAGTTTTGTTGATGTGGAAGCTACATTGTTTTGCGGCTACGAAACGCTTACCGCTGAAGCTTGTGTGAAAGCACTTGCGGCAGAAGGTGAGGTTTGTTCGGTTATAACAGGCGGAGAAAAAGGCATTCTTGTTACCGATAAATCACCGTTTTATGCAGAAATGGGTGGACAGGCAGGCGATATAGGAACTGTTTTAAAAGATGGAAATATTGTAGCCAAAGTACTGAATACTACTAAAAATGGTGATGGCGTGTATTTGCATGAAATAGAGGCGTTTGAAGAAATATGTGTATCAGACACTGTTGTGCTTGATGTGTCACGTGACAACAGAATGGCAATTGCAAGAAACCATTCAGCAACACATCTTCTGCATAAGGCGTTAAAGGATACTCTTGGTGTACATGTAGCGCAGGCTGGTTCGGAAGTAACATCAAAACATTTAAGATTTGACTTTTCGCATTTTGAGGCAATGACACCGGAGCAGCTTTGTGGGGTTGAAGATAAAGTTAACCGCGCAATTTTAGCAGCTATGCCAATAACGGTGGAGGAGCTTCCTATTGATGAAGCGAAAAAGCTTGGAGCAACCGCACAGTTTGGCGAAAAGTACGGGGCTGTTGTCAGAGTAGTATCTATGGGCGATTATTCGATAGAATTCTGTGGCGGAACCCACCTTAAAAATACTGCTGAAGCCGGATTATTTAAACTGTTATCAGAGTCAGGAGTTGCAGCAGGCACAAGAAGAATTGAGGCTGTAACGGGCGAGGGCGTGCTTAATTATATTAAGGAAAAGGATTCATTAATTGAAAAGACAGCTGCGGCACTTCGTACAAACTTGCTTGGTGAAATTGACAAAAAGGCAGAAAGTCTTGCTGCGGCGCTTAAAGAGTCTGAGCGAAAACTTGAATCATTAAGTGCAAAACTTGCAGGTGGAAAAGCAGACCAGCTTCTTTCGGAAAAGATAGAGGTAAATGGGGTTGAGATTGTTGCCGGGCGGGCTGATGGCTTGAGTGTGCCTGAACTTAGAAATATGGGTGATAAATTAAAAGAATCTCTTGATTGCGGCATTGCTGTTTTAGCATCTGTGAGCGGGGATAAGTTGATGTTTCTTGCAACTGCAACTAAAAATGCGGTAGCAGCCGGGGTACATTCCGGCAATATAATCCGTGAAATAACTAAAATAGCAGGCGGCTCAGGCGGCGGAAAGCCTGAAATGGCACAGGGCGGCGGAAAAGATGCTTCAAAAGCTGATGAGGCATTAAAGGCTGTTAAAGAGCTTGTGGCAGCGCAGACTACAAAATGAACGGGATTATTTTAATAGATAAACCGGCAGGAAAAACATCTCATGATATGGTGTATTTTATAAGGCGGCTGACCGGTATAAAAAAGGTTGGACATACAGGGACGCTTGACCCTGATGCTACCGGTGTTTTGCCTGTATGCATTGGAAAAGCTACAAAAGTATGCGATATTCTGACTTTATCGGATAAAGAGTATATTGCCGGGCTGAATTTTGGCAGAGCAACCGATACGCAAGATGCATCTGGAAAAGTTTTAAGTGTTAGTGATTGTAGTTTTACTTTTGCGCAGGCGGAGTTGGCAATAAAAAGCTTTATAGGCGAAATCGAGCAGATTCCGCCTATGTTTTCTGCCATAAAAAAGGATGGAAAAAAGCTCTATGAGCTTGCAAGAAAAGGTATAATTGTTGAAAGAGAGCCGAGAAAAGTAAGGATAAATGATATAGAAATATTAGAGCTTGATGTCGAAAACAAATCAGCAAAAATTCGTGTTAACTGTTCAAAAGGCACATACATTAGGACGCTTTGTGATGATATTGGTAAAAAAATTGGCTGCGGGGCATATATGTCATCGCTTAGAAGAACAAAAAGCGGTGGTTTTGATATTTGCAATTGTTATACTACCGATAAACTTGAAGAACTTAAAAGTTGCGGACAAATATCAAAAGCGATTATTCCGACTGATAGCGTGTTTTTGGAATATGAAAGCATAATGCTTGATGATTTTCTTTCCGCAAAGCTCAAAAATGGCGTAAGAATCAGAAAAAACGGTATTTCTAACGGACACCATTATAGAATATATGACGCTGAGGGTGAGTTTTTGGCAATATCCAAAGCTGAATCTAATGAACTTGTGTTAGTTAAATCCTTTTGGAGTTGAGGTATTTGAAGATATATTTTGGTGATGATAAAATTGAATATCCGCTGCCTGCAATCGCACTGGGGAATTTTGATGGTATGCACAGAGGGCATCTCAAAATTTTTGAGAGAGCAAAAGCTGAAGGTGAAAACTATGGCGTACTATTGTTTGAAAAACATACATCAAGCCTTACGGGAAACAGTGTGGAGGTAATTACGCCTCTTTATGAAAAACTGTATGTTTTATCGAAAATAGGCGTTGATTTTGTATATCTTGTAAGCTTTGACAAGAGATTTATGAATATGAGCTTAGAAGAATTTGCAGAATATTTATATAATATAGGTGCAAAGGTAATATCGGTGGGCTATGATTACCGATGCGCTAAAAACGCTTCAAGCGGAGCTGTGGATTTGAAAAACTGCCTTGAAAAGTATGATATAAGAACAGTGATATCTGAGGCTGTTTTTTATGACGGCGAGCTTGTTAAAAGTAGCCGCATACGCGAGTTGATAAAACAAGGAAATATTCTTGAAGCAAACGCGCTTATGAATAGGCCGTTTCGTGTTTCAGGGATAGTTGTGTATGGCTTTCAAAACGGAAGAAAAATGGGCTTTCCAACGGCAAATATCGACAGCGAGCCAGGAATGCTTCTTCCGGCAGAAGGGGTATATTACGGTGAAACCTGTATTGATGATGTAAAATACCGCGCGGTAGTGAATGTCGGACATAACCCTACTTTTAATGCTGAGAAAAAAACAGTTGAGGCTCATATTATTGGGTATGATAACGATCTGTACGGTCAGCGTATCAGCGTTGATTTTTATGAGAAGATACGTTCTGATATGAAATTTAACAGTGTAAAAGAACTTGCCAGTCAAATTTCTAAAGATTGCGAATACGCTAAAAATAGAGAGGAAAGGGAAGATAATTATGGGATTTAATGTTGTATTAATATCTGGTTCGGAAAACGATGGATTCTACAAGCAAAAGATTTGCGGAAATACTTGTGCCGAATGGGTTATAAAAGCAGCAAAAAAAGCAGGAGCTGATAATATTTATACTGATTTAGATAATAGTGCTTTTTTTGATGGACTTGGTGTTTTAAAACTTGAAAAAGAATTATCACGCGCAGTTTATATGGATGTATGTATGCCGCTCGTATCATCTGAAAGTATATTAAAAGCAGCAGAAATCGCAGATAGGTCCGGAAAAGCTAAGGTTTGGGACCATGTAAAAAATGAATATGAGCGTATTTTTGTAAAGGATAAATGCAGTTTTGCAAAAGCCTGTAAAGAAATAATGGAAAACATACGTGTTTATCATATGGAAAATGGTGTAACTATTCCACTGCCTGATAGTGTTATAATTGAAGATGATGTAATAATCGGAAAAGATGCTGTAATTGAAGGCAATGTAATAATAAGAAAAGGCACTAAAATTGCAGAAAATGCATATATTGGTGCAGGGTGCATCATTGAAAATTCACAGATTGGAGATAATGCATCGGTTATTGGCAGTAATCTGAAAGATTCTGTTGTATCGTGCGGCGCTCATGTTTTAAACTCTGTGCTTGATAATGCTTCGGTTGGAGAAAACACTCAAGTAGGTCCGTTTGCATATTTAAGGCCTGAGTCAAATATTGGCAAAAATGTAAGAGTGGGAGATTTTGTTGAGGTTAAAAACTCTAATGTCGGAGACGGGACTAAGATTTCTCACTTAACTTATGTTGGTGACAGTGATGTTGGTAGGCGTGTGAATTTTGGATGCGGAACGGTTACTTCAAATTATGACGGAAAGAATAAGTTCAGAACTGTAATTGGCGATGACTGCTTTATTGGATGTAATACCAACCTGGTTGCTCCTGTTTTGGTTGAGGATGGAGCGTATATTGCGGCAGGCTCTACAATCACTGACACTGTTC
>CALXUL010000253.1 GCA_944391635.1 uncultured Clostridia bacterium
CATTGTTATTCTATACCTCATTTCTATACTGGTTTGGAGTAATTCCGGTTTTTTCTTTAAATACCCGATAAAACTGCCTTTTATCAAGATAGCCAACATCAAGCGCTATATTTTCAACCGTGCGCCCTGTACTTCGCAGAAGTTCCTTTGCGCGTTTTATCCTCTTTTCACATATATAATCACGAAGCCCAATCCCAACTTCATTTTTAAACAGCCGTCCCAAATATGCGCTGTTATAAAAACAGCGTTTTGCAAGCTCCGACAAAGTCACATCCTCGGTAAAATTTTCATCTATATATTTTAAAATACCGTCCATAATTTCACGCCGGTTCGCCGCATCATAATGCTTTGAATTTATTTTTCTTATAAGCAGAACCAGTATAACCCGCATATATCCCTCAATTACCGAGTTATACCCTGCTTCACCGTTTTTCTGTTCCGAAAGCATCTTTTCTATCATATTTTCCATATCAGTAATATCCCTACCGCCAAGTTCCGCAATAGGCGGATAATCTTTTGCGTCAAAATACTTATCGAACAGCAAAAATGCGAATATATCATAAATGGTACGGCTATCTGAAAGGCTTTCGCTTATAAATTCAGGTTTCATATAAAAATTCACGTATACCATATCGGTATCAGCAAAAAAAGAATGTATTTGATTATAATTAATAAATAAAAGGTTTCCTCTCTTAACCCTGTATGATTTATCATCAATTCTGTGCGTACCCTCGCCCGACATTATATATACAAGTTCAATAAAGTCATGCTTATGGGGTTCTTCGGGATATTTGGGAATACAATGTATTTCTTCAACTCTGACCTTTTCCCTCGGGCTAAGCAAATCCTCGCTTTTATATGTATACATTCTCTTCACCTCTTTGATTATAATTATAGCCCCAGCCTGCCAAAAAGTCAAACATATTCAATTTTGTCACCTATATCCTGCGTATATGCCACTGTATTATTATTTCGTCTATTGTATAATAACAATATTGAAAGGAGTTGCTATACTATGAAACTTGACATTAAAACTTATGAAGACAAAGTACGCGCCTGCTGGCTTGGTAAAAATATCGGCGGAACCCTCGGCGCACCATTTGAATGCTGGCGCGGGGTTAAAGACCTTGATTTTTACACCCATGATTTATCGGTTGGCGTACTTCCTAACGATGATCTTGACCTTCAGCTTATCTGGCTTAATGCCGCTGAAAAATACGGCAAAAATGTAAATGCCGATATTTTAGGCGAATACTGGCTGTCATATATTGTCGCTGACTGGTCGGAATACGGTGCAGGCAAAAACAATTTAAAGGCAGGGCTTCCTGCGGGTATTTCGGGATGGTATAACAACCATAACAAAGATAGCTGCGGCTGCTTTATACGAAGTGAAATTTGGGCATGTCTTGCCCCGGGTCGTCCTGAAATTGCTGTACGCTATGCTTATGAAGATGCAATCGTAGACCACGCTGACGAAGGTCTATACGGAGAAATTTTCTGTGCCGCTCTTGAAAGCGCAGCTTTTGTTGAGAACGACCTAAGAAAACTTATAAACATCGGACTTTCATACATACCAGAAAACTGTGACCTTGCAAAAGGAATAAATACTGCTATTGACTGCTATGAAAAAGGGCTTGACTGGAAAGCCGCAAGAAAGAAAATACTTCAGGAAGTTCCGGGTTCATTTGGGCTGTTAGCAGGATATATAGGCGAAAAAGACCCAGAAATTCCGGAAGGTCCGCTCGGCTATGACGCTCCGAGCAATGTTGCGCTTATGATACTCGGCGCACTTTACGGTGAAGGGGACTTTTCAAAAAGTATATGTATTTCCGCAGGCTGCTGTGAGGATGCGGACTGTACCGCCGGAACACTCGGCGCAATTCTTGGAATAATGGGCGGCACAAAAGTTATTGATGAAAAATGGCTTGCTCCCATTGGGGACGAAATTAAAACTATTTCAATAGATTTAACAAAGGCGCCCGGTATAAACATTCCAAAAACCGTTAGCGAACTTACCGACCGTACAATAAATTTAATGAGCGTATTTATGTACGGTTTCTTTGACGTAAGAAACCAGACTATCCAAACAAGCGACAATCTCTTTGACCATCTGCCGGAGGTAGAGGCAAGAAACCATATGCTGTTTTGCGATTTCCTCAAAAAGACCAAACGTTCTATCAGAAAAGCCAATTCTATTATAGACGTGATTGTTGATTATAAAGACAATATTTCAATTGAAACCGACAAGGAAAAAACGATTACTCTTCACCTTGAAAACAAACTCCGCCAGCACCAGTGGCTTACGATAAACCCTATGTTCCCGGAAGAATGGGATGTGGCCGGAGCACGAATAAAATCATTTAACCTTGACCAGGGTCACGGCGGCAATGCTTTTAGCAAACTTTCCATCTCCTTTACTCCGCATATGCTGAATGCAGCAAGATATGATATACCGCTTATAATTTCTTCTTCTGCGCGCGCTGAAAAGCTTTATATTAATCTTGTATTCATAGCTGATTGACAAAAATAGCCTTTACAATATTTTTACACTGTGATATAATTTTCTTATATTAATACATATAAGGAGAGAGTATTATGGGTAAAACAACAGGAGGCTTTACGCTTCCGGGCGAAAGCGGGTATGAGGAACTGACGTTGTCTTTGGCAAAAAAATGGGGCGCAGATGTTATACGCGATTCTGACGGAACTGTGCTTTCAGATGAATTGATTAATGCCGGCTATGGCATTTATTCAACAATCTGCGTCATACGCGACCATAACGACTGGGCGAAAAAGAACCTTGACAAATTGCAGCAAACGTTTCTTATGACCGAACCGTGTACAGCGGTGGAGGACAGGCTTACGGTTTCACTTATGGACGGATTTTTCAGTGAACAGTTTAGAATAAATGACAGTGAGAACTCGCAAAAATACTGGCAGGTTTTTGACCGTACAACCGGGCTGGAAGTTAAAGATTGGACATATCAAGACGGAAAGGTTACATTTAAAACCATTCCCTGGCATCGCTATAGTGTGAATTTTCTTGCCTTTAGGATTTGGGAAGAAATATCAATGTATAACCATGTAACCAACAACTGGAATAAAGAGCATCTTATGCAAATTGACCCGATATATCCCGAAACCCAAGAATATCTATGCAGCT
>CALXUL010000254.1 GCA_944391635.1 uncultured Clostridia bacterium
GACGTATCATTTGTTACAGCGTCATCAAACATTATGTTTACCGGATACTCCCCGGCGGCATATCCCAAAGGGAGAACTGAAGTAAACATTATGACTGAAAGTAATCCTGCCGCCGCTCTTTTTAAGAATACATTTTTCATATTTACTCCTCCCCTCCCTCATATATCACACAGAACTGGCTTACGCCGTAATCCTGCTGTACTACAATATAGCTTCCTTTTGAACCGGAACTCAGATAAGAATTGATATAGTTCTGGTCAACTACAGTGAGTTTATTCGTATCAAGGTTAAATATTGCAACAGCTGTCGGAATTTTAACGGTAATAAGATTTTGCGTCGAATAATCAAATGCGCCTCCGCTGGTTTGGGTTCTTGAAATAATTGCGTTGCCGTTTTTAATAGAATACACACTGCCGGTCTGATAATGGCAGGCGGTGCTTCGGCAGTTTCTCGGCGCAACATTAGCTCCTGTATTGCCTTGTTTGTCCTTGCCCACAAAATCTACAACTACTGCCTGGATATCATTATCTCTAAGATTTACACGGATAATATCACCCGGTTCAATCATTGCTTCTTCGTTGTATTTTTGCGCTACAGGCTCATCCATATAATATTCCACAAACTGTCCGTCTTTCCAGCCGATTATTGCATAGCGGATATCGCCTTTGTCATCCACCTTTTGCATTACCTTTTCAACAACGATTATCTGTGCATTAACAAGCGCGACATTTTCGCCGCTCTTCGTATCCACATGCGCAACTACCGCCTGTGCCTGACCGTCAAATCCTACATTATATGCTTCAACAGCGGTACCGTCTGCAATATTCCCGTCCATAAAAGTGTAGCCTATGGAATAATCATCATACAAGCTGGTATCCTGAGGCACTTTAAAGACGATAGCATTATCTATATAGAAATACGGATAGAATATTTTCGTCCTGTAATAATACGAGGTGGAAAACTTATTCCTGGTAAGAAGGTTGTCATCCCTTAACCCGTCAACCTCTGTATCGGAATAGAATGTCGAAACCTGGGCAAGGTCAATGAGATTGACTTTATTATTGGCGCTTACCGAGTACCTTATCAGCTGCGGCGATTGCAACTCGCCCGCCGCCATATATGCTTCGCGCCGTACTCCGTCAACCTTAATTTTCTCCTCACACTCAAGTGTAAGCATTTCGCTGTACTGTGTGAAAATCTTCATTGATACAGTCTGTGTTTCCTCGTTTGCTTTCGCCCATACAAGGTATCCGTAAATAATCTCGCTGTCTACATAACTTAGTGCTACTATATCGTCATTTATTCCAAGACAGAAAGACATTTCTTTGCCAAGCGTAACCCGCTTTATATCGTTATTCATAAAATAGTCCGACATCTTATACATGGTATCCCCGATATACATTTCATCCTCGGACATAGAGCTTACCGCACCTTCAGCAACGGTGTCCAGTATAACAATATCGCAAAGTTCGTTATCCTTTGATACCGCCGCCGCAATATATGAACCGGTTTCTATCTCACCGAGTGTAGTCAGGGCATTTTCGCTGTCCAAAAGTACCGAAACAATATTGTCTTCCGTGAGCGTTATTATATTCTCCGGCTTATCTATATCACGAATAACAAGATTCGCTTTGTCAAAGGAATTGACCTTCATATATTTATAATCAACAATCACAAGCACATTATATTCAGATGAATTATCATTGCTAATCATAAGCACGCTGCCGTTTATATTTTCAATTTCCGAAAGGTCAAAAGTATAGTCCGCCTTGTGGTTTACGATAACGTCAACGCTGCGGTTAAGACGGTATTTTTTCTCTCGCGAATCTTCGGTCTGGCAGATTGCGCCGTCCTTATACTGCAAATCCCCGGAAAGGAGTTTTATTTCGCGGTTATTCTTTTTATAAAGATAAACCACCTCATCCTCGTCGGAATCCTTGTCATACCTTATCCAAGCGTTAACATTATAACCAATACAGTCGTTAAAATCACCTGCGGCGTTATAACGCACACCGTCAATACCTACCGTGCCCTCAAGCTCTAAAATACTCTGGTTTGAACCGGATATGCTGCCTATTTCGGTATATTCATTTGACGTTACCACGCCGGTAATTTTTCTTATATTGAGGTATTCGGATAATATTGTGGAATTCCCGGACTTAAATGCCATTTCACCGTCTACAATCGCTTCTTCAAGGTATTTTGTATTAAGGGTGTTAAAAATTATTTTATATGCCTCTGCAACCGACAGCGTATTAGAAGTATGTACGCCGTCAAGTATTCCTATTGAAGATGCAACGCTTCTGTATCCGGTAGGGTAGCCGCCGTTTTTTTCGGCACTAATCCCATAGCCGACCATATTCACACAAAATTGTGCCGCCTCATTTATTGTAATAAAATCATCTGCGCGGAAATTTTCCGATTCCGGAACTATTTTATTTGCCGCAGCAATTGATAGATAGTTGTAAAGCTCAGAGCCTGCGCCCACATCAGCGAAACCCGGGTCAGAACTTAAACCCTGTATGCCGCTTGCACTGATTAGGGCGCAGATAAAATCCCCTCTTGTAACATTTTCTGTCTGTTCATAGGGAAGGAATTTCTCAGCATCCGATATGCTTGTAATAAGCCCGTACTCTTCCTCATTTATTTCCATAGGCTCGCTTGTATTTAAAGCCGGAGTGTAGTTCATAAGATTATAAACCATCACAGCTGCCTCGCCGCGTTTTGTGCTGTTTTTCGGAAGGAACTTAGAATCACTGCCCGTGATTATGCCAATTCCCGATAGATTCAGCACTGCCTCTTTTGCATATTCCGAAATATCCGACCCATCGCTAAACTCGCTGCCCGGAATAAACTCTATATTCTTTTTTTCTGCCGCCATATACAATATAACCGCGGCATCCTCGCGCGTTATCTCAGCGCCCGGGTTAAATTTGCCGTCAAAGCCGGATACAATTCCGTTTTCCTTTGCGGCTGAAACATATGGATAGTACCATGCATCTTCTGCCACATCTTCAAAATACACATTATATGTCTTTGAAATTCCCAAGGCGTCGATAATAAGCTTTACATATTCCGCTCTGGTAATACTGTTATCGGGCTTGAAACTGTTGTCATCAAATCCCGATACAATCCCCTTTGCCGCAAGATTTTCAACATAAATACGGCTCCAATGATTTTCCATATCATAAAATCCTGCATAGGAAGGCACAGGCGTAGTTTGAATATTTGCGGCAGAGCCGCTGCCAAAGGAAATACTCGAACCCGACCCGGAACTTCCGCCCGAGCTGCCGGATGACGAGCCGCCCGAGCTGCCGGCAGCTTTTACAAGCGAATTGAATTTTTCGACAAGCTCTGAAAAGCTGTTCACGTCCGAGTTATAAAGTTCTTGAAGAACAGTTGTTTTTTGCGAAAGCGAGTTATATGCCGATATGTCCATTTCTGCTCTTGCGGCAAACTTCACTATCACATCTCCCGGCTCAACATAGCTTGACGCTGCGTCGGTTCCGGCAAGAATAAGGCATTGATACAAGAAGCTCTTGCTTGATGAAGTTATAGGCTCCTCCTTTATCGCCCGAGCAAATCTGTCCTTCACCGCCTTACTTAATGTTTCAAACTCGGTTTCATAGTTTAAATCAAAATCCCTTGCAAATTTCTTTAAAACATCATCAACATTACTGCCGTTTCTTATTGCCTCAATTGCCGTTGCACGGTTTAACTCTCCGGGAAAATCGTCAAGGGTATAGCCCTTTGCAGGTCTTTGTGAATATATGATTTCACCTATTCCAGTGTATAAATCAATATATTCGCTCCCAAGCCCAATCTTAGTGCTGTTATTTTTAATTATTTCTGCTGTTTCATCCTTACCTGCAGCATTTATCAAGGACAATACCGATAACAAATCGTTATCGCTCACATGCGAAAACCCGGAAGAATATTCCTCATCTGCGCAAACTGCATACACAGTGTAATCATTACTTGGGGCGCTGTCCGGCATAGTCAGTATAATCTGAAAATTACCCTCAGCATCCAATACCGCCTGTTTTGTAACGTACTTGTTTTCATTAATATCCTGATATGTAACCGTTGCACGGTCAACATCTTTGGGCAGAATCATTAATGTAACAATACGTTTTACCTTATCAAAACTGCCGGATATCTCAACGGTTTTATCTTTAGAATCATATACCGTGCTTATTTGAGCAGAGGCAAAAAGCGGGCAAAAAAGCAGAATTAACGTTAATACTGCCGCTATTTTATAATACCTCATCAGTTAATCCTCCGATTTCTATTTTTGCATTTCGAGATAGCGTTCATAAGCTGTCTGCTGAATCTCGGTTGCTTCATCTATTCCAAGAGCTTTGAGCTGTGCCTGGAACGCATCAAAACTATCCTCCATGCTAAGGCTTCCAAATACCCATTTCTGTGTAGTTTCATCAAGATATGTTCTTACATCGGTCATAATCTTGTTAAGCCTATCCTCTTCATCGTCCTGATAGGAAAGGATAGGGAATGCAGGC
>CALXUL010000255.1 GCA_944391635.1 uncultured Clostridia bacterium
GGTTTATTTTGTTGATTTTTCAAAGGATGCTGAGCGTGTGCGCGTACTTTTCCAGCCGAATGAACGGATTTTAGACGGGCTTAAAAAGGCAAACCCGAGATTGGTTGCTGTAAAAGAGGGAGATTTATGATATTAGGCATCGGATGCGATATAATCGAGATTACGCGCATAAAAAAGGCGCTGCAAAAAGAAAATTTTCTGAGAAAATGTTTTACCGATAATGAACTGGAATACATTTCCCTGCGCGGCGGACATGCAAGACATGCGGCTGCTGCATTTGCGGCAAAAGAGGCGGTATCAAAAGCTCTTGGCACAGGCGTAAGAGGTTTTTCGATGCGTGATATTGAAATATTGCATGATAGTTTGGGTAAACCCTCCGTAAACGTTTTTTGCGGCGCCAAAAGCGTGTTGGATGATCTTGGCGGGGGAAAGATAAATATAAGCATATCACATTGCGTGGAGTATGCGGCTGCATTTGCAGTAATAGAGAAATAGACAGATAAGGGAGTGAGGTTTATGGATACAAAGCCGATAAATATCGGTGCAGCGCATATATGTACTGCGCCGCAGATGCGTCTGGTGGATGCGGCAGCGATGGAAACGGCAAGGATTCCCGGAATTGTTTTGATGGAAAATGCCGCGCTGGCTTGTGTGAATGAGCTTCATTCAAGATTTGATTTTAAAAAGACAAGTTTTGCGGTATTCTGCGGCAAGGGCAATAACGGCGGGGATGGTCTTGCGGTCGCAAGGCATTTATCGAATAAAGGTGCGGAGGTATATGTTTATCTTACTTCAGGAACCGAGTTTGCCGGAGATGCCGGAAAAAATTATGATATAGTACGTGCGCTTGGGATACCGGTTATAGAGATAGAAAATCCGTCGCTCCTTAAAAATTTTATAAAAAGTGCCGACTGTGTAGTAGATGCAATGCTCGGAACCGGGCTTAAGGGTGCTGCGCGCGGTATGACGGCAGAGAGTATACGCGCGATTAACGAATACTCAAAGTTTGTTTTGGCAGTTGATATACCTTCCGGAGTGGATTCAGACAGCGGAGAGGTGCTTTTCGATGCTGTAAAAGCTGACGTTACAGTAACTTTTGCGGCATATAAACGCGGAATGTTCCTGTATCCCGGAGCGAATTTTTGCGGAAAGCTTGTGCTTTATGATATTTCGGTGCCGGATTATATTATGGAGGTAAAGGGCGGACGCTGTTATGCGACAGACTTTGAAGGAATAAAACGCGTGTTTCCGAAGCGAGCCGATAACTCTCATAAGGGCGATTATGGCAAAATAATGGTAATAGGCGGAAGCGTCGGTATGTCAGGAGCAGTCGCAATGTCGGCAAAGGCAGCTCTGCACTGCGGAGCAGGGCTTATAACGGCTGCTGTGCCGGCATCTATAAATAATATTATTCAAAATAAGATAGATGAGGTAATGACATTGCCGCTGCCGGAGGAGGGCGGAAGAATTTCGCGCAATACGGCAGAGCGGCTGGCAAAAAGGGCAAATTTATGTGATGCGGTGCTTTTAGGCCCGGGACTTGGCAGGAGCGAGGGCGTGACAGGGTTTGTGGCAGCATTTTTGCAGCATTTGACGGTTCCGGCAGTGATAGATGCAGATGGGATATATGCGGTGTCAAAGAATTTGCCGGCTTTGGAAAAGTGTAATTCGGAAATTATTATCA
Source organism: uncultured Clostridia bacterium (assembly GCA_944391635.1). Lineage (GTDB taxonomy): Bacteria > Bacillota > Clostridia > UBA1381 > UBA1381 > HGM11525. The sequence continues at coordinate 1,685 of CALXUL010000255.1, forward strand.
CTCCTCATTCGCAGGAGCTTGGCTATTTAACCGGAAAAACCGCAGAGGAGATAGAAAAATCAAGATTCCATATTAGTGCGGAGTTTGCGGCGAAAAATGGATTGACACTCATTTTAAAGGGGCATCATACTATAATAACAGCACCTGATGGTGATGTAAATGTAAATATGACGGGAAATGCCGGTATGGCAGGAGCCGGCAGCGGAGATGTGCTGGCAGGGATGTGCACAGCATTTCTTGCGCGCGGTATGAACGCCTATGATGCGGCGGTCAGTGCAGTATACCTGCATGGCGCGGCTGGTGACTATGCAGCAAAAAAGCGCGGCATGGACGCAATGTGCGCGGGGGATATTATTTCATCAATTCACCACATATTACCTGTGGAAAACTGAAAGCATTTGTGTTACAATAAAGTAGGTATTTGTTTACCGCATAAACAAGAGGGGACTTGAATGGTTTTGAATAGGACATGGGCACAGATAGATCTTGATGCTCTTGCATATAATATGCGCAATATTCGGAAGATAACCGAAAAAAGTGCAATAGTAAACGCGGTAGTAAAAGCTGACGCGTACGGTCATGGAGTCGAAGAAGTATCGCGTACTGTTTTGGCAAACGGCGCAAGCCGACTGTCGGTGGCGTGTATTTCGGAAGCAAAACAGCTCAGAAGGGCGGGCATTGATGCGCCGGTAATGATATTGGGTGCTTCGGACGAAAAAGAAGCAGAAGAAATAGTAAAATATGATATAATTCCGGCTGTATTCTCATATAATTTTGCAAAAGCGGTATCTGATGCGGCAGTAAAAGCCGGGAAAATCGCTAAAATTCACATTAAGGTTGATACCGGAATGAGCAGGATAGGGTTTGTTGCGGGAGAAAATGAAGAAGCGGCGGTTGATGAGATAAAGAAAATAAGAAAGCTGCCGAATATTGAAATAGAAGGAATATTTTCACATTTTTCAACCTCTGATGAGGCGGATGACAGATATACAAAACGACAGTTTAAAATTTTTAAGGAATTTTGTGATATGCTCTCCGATAGCGGTATAAAAATTCCGATACGGCATATCGCCAATTCCGCGGCGATTATGATGTATCCCGAAACACATTTGGAAATGGTAAGGGCAGGAATAGTACTGTATGGACTATATCCGTCGGAGGAAGTGGATAAAAGCAGGTTGCCGCTTATGCCGGTGATGAGTTTGAAATCGCGGATAACAATGGTAAAGGAAAAAGAAGCGGGCTGGGGCGTCAGCTATGGCCGCGAGTACATAACCGGCAGCCGTACGCGTATTGCAACGGTTCCTGTCGGTTATGCAGACGGATATACAAGAAACTTGGCAAAAAATGCGTGTATTTTATTAAAAGATGGTACACGGGCAAAAATAATAGGCAGAATTTGTATGGATCAATGTATGATTGACGTTACAAATGTCAATAATATCAATGCAGGTGACGAAGTAACGCTCTTCGGTGCGGACGGCATCACGGCAGATGATATTGCCGGATGGATGGGAACCATCAATTATGAGGTTGTCTGCCTTGTTTCAAAACGTATTCCGAGAGTCTATATTGAGGGAGGAAAAACAAAAGCTGTCAGAAATTATATTGATGAGCTTTTATGAAATCTGAGGAAACGGGGGGCTTGATTGCTTTGTCACAGCGATGGCATGGCGTGCGCGGCAATTTCCGCTGCGGCGCAGAGGGGAAAACGCTCGATGCAGTGCGATTTAAAGTCTGCCTGATGCGGGGTTACCGCAGGATGGGAAGGCTGAATCTTGCACTTGCCGAAGAGTGTTTGGCAGCCGATTGTGAGGCGCTATCGGCAGGTGAGCAAAAACTGACGGAGTGTGAACAGAAGTGATTGTAAAAAGAGGAGATATTTATTATGCTGACCTAAGTCCTGTTGTCGGCAGCGAACAGGGTGGTATACGTCCTGTGCTGATTGTACAGAATGATGTCGGCAATAAATACAGCCCTACGGTAATTGCGGCGGCTATTACGTCACAGATCAACAAGGCGAAAATGCCGACGCATATCGAATTGCCTGCTTCTGAGTACGGTCTTTATAAAGATTCGGTAATTTTACTCGAGCAGGTGCGGACAATCGACAAAAAGAGGCTCAGAGAGCGGATTGCGCATCTCGATAAGCCGCTTATGGAACGTGTTAATAACGCGCTTGGTATCAGCTTTGGACTTGGGAACCTGTGATATGTGTATACATATCACAGGATTTTGCACACAAAACAGAGTGTGGTATTCATCGCACTTTTATAAAATATCTTGGGTTTATGCTTTGGTTTTTAAAGCTTTTCCGACGGTGTTTTAGGTGTTTGCATAATTAAAATCGTATTATCGTTAAATGACGGCAAAACGCCGCAGGATAGAGAATTCTCTATACTGCGGCGTTTTTCCTGTTCAAGACTTTTAAATGCATATTTGGCGAAGAATTTTGAAAGAGATACTTCCGGTCCTTGCCTATATCATTTTAATGTTACAATTTTCCAGTTACGGCTTTTTCAATATAATATATTTTTAATTGTAGATAATGCAACTGATGATTTTGCTGCGTGTTTCTTCACATAATTATAATAATCTGTTTTATAGTTACTTTATGCTATCGATGTTATAAGGTGTTATTTGATATACGAAATAGTTAAGCCAGTTTGAAAATAAAAGGCTCGCATGTGAACGCCAACGGACGATTGGGCGTTTTGTAGGGTCATCATTGGGAAAATAATGACGTGGAATTTCAGGATTCAGACCACGGTCAAGATC
>CALXUL010000256.1 GCA_944391635.1 uncultured Clostridia bacterium
CGATCCTACGCAGGGCTTTGCCGTACAGTGCCCTTACACTGCCGACGGCAAGCTTGACGAGTCTTATCGGGTTAAAAATGACGAACTGGTAGAGTTCCCGTACGGCTATCATACCACCGTTTCAACCCCCGGTTATCAGACATACTTCTTATGGTTAATGGCAGGGGATTATCAGGGCTTTAACAGAAGCAGCGATCCGGATCACGCATGGATTGAAAACAGATAAAAACCGTTGTACAATAGAGATGTGCAATGCGCACGTCTCTATTCTAATATTATAAAATAAAAGGGGATTTACATATGGAGTCGAAAACGCTTCTTTTACTTCGGGAAAAGAATACTGATATTAATATTTATTCGGCGGAAAGCGATGAATTTTTACGGTTTGGCAGAATTATAAAGAATATTGATCCGACCGAGATTATAAAAACTGCCGAGAGCATAAAAGCGCCTGACACTGGCTCTTCTTATGTTCCGTCGGAAGAAAAATTTGAGTGTTTAAGCATTGCGTCTCAAATAGAAAACGAATGCTTTGGTAATTTACCGTCACAGATAGGCTACTGCTGGGGTCATAATCAGTTTTTAAATGCGGCGGAATGGCATATGTCAAGTGAAATCAACATTGCCGTGACTCCTTTGGTTTTACTGCTCGGTCATGTTTGGGATATAAAGGACGGAAAAATAGATTCTTCGCAGTTTAAAGCATTCTATTTGCCAAAAGGCACCGTTGCGGAGGTTTATTCGACATCATTGCATTTCTGCCCCTGTGAGGTAAATAAAGAGGGCTTTGGATGCGTCGTTGCATTACCTGAGGGCACCAACACGCCTTTAGATAAGGAATGTGAAAATAAGCTGCTTTTCAGAAAAAATAAATGGCTCATAGCCCACGAAGATAACGCGGCGCTGATTGCACGCGGCGCAATTTCGGGAATCTGCAGAAAAAATTATAAAATAGAATATTAAAAAGTAAGGAATTATAAAATGCAGGTATTTTCAGCAACATTAAATCAAATGCTGGTGCTCTTTATTTTTATGGCACTCGGCTTTTTTCTGAATAAAAAGAAGCTTTTACCGCTTGACGATTCGGTGGTGCTTTCCAAGCTTGAAACATACGCTTTTGTTCCGTGTTTGGTATTCAATATTTTTATAAATACTGTACGGTTGAGAATTTCCGTCAAAAATGGATCTATATGCTCTACGGCGCGGCGATTATGCTTGTATCCTTACTCATAGGATTATTTTTAGCAAAGCTTTTTACAAAGGACGATTATCTTAAAAAAATATACAGATACTCTTTTGCCGTCGATAATTTCAGCTTTATGGGAAATGCCGTTGTGCTCGGAATCTTCGGGGAAACCGTTCTGTTCGATTATATGATATTCACACTGCCGCTTAATTTGTATGTTTATTCATACGGTACAGCCTCGCTGATACCACAAAAAGAGAACAAAAAGTTTTCCTTTAAGGTTTTTGTGAACCCGATATTTATAGCCCTTTTGTCAGGCGCGGTGTTCGGACTTTTGCCAATATCTCTGCCTAAGTTTGTGACCGCCGCCGTTTCATCGGCGGGGGCTTGCATGTCACCTTTAGCGATGCTGCTTACGGGATTTGTCATAGGGGATTACAGCCTTAAAAAGCTGGCAAGTAAAAAGAAAATTTATTTAGCGTCAATTTTAAGACTGATTGTTATACCACTTGTGTTTATTCTCATACTGAAAGCCATGAGGACTGATGATGCAATCATCTGCGTGGCTTTATGTGCTACGGCAATGCCGTTAGGAATTAATACCGTGGTTTTTCCTGCCGCATACGGCGGAGATACTACCGAGGGAGCCAGCATGGCTTTGATATCACATCTGATGTCCATTATAACAATACCCATAATGTTTGCTGTTTTGCTTTAGGAGGAATGATTATATGCAATATCTGCTCGGAATAGATTTCGGCGGCGGCGCCTCAAAGGCAACGCTTATAGATATAAATGGCAATATAATAGCCGAAAATACGGTTGAATATCCTACCCTTTATCCGGAAAACGGTGCCTGTGAGCAGGACCCTTCCGACTGGATAAACGCCCTTTGTGAAAATTCAAAAGCTTTGCTTACAAAAAGCAAAATAAATGCGGAGGATATTCTTGCAGTAGCGCTTGATTCGGCAACCCATACATCCCTTGTTTGCGGCGAGAATTATAAACCTCTCAGGAACGCTATGCATTGGACGGATACAAGATGCCGTAAACAAGCCGAAAAGTTAAGGGAAAAATCGGGCGAAGAAATTTTCAAAAAAACCTTTCACAAGCCCGATACGATTTGGACCTTGCCTCAACTGATTTGGTTAAGGGAAAACGAGCCCGACACATTTTCAAGAATAAAATATATTTTCTTTGAAAAGGATTATGTGAGATATTTTTTAACCGATGTTTACTGCACCGATTATATTGAGGCAGAGGGCAGTATGTTTTTTGACTGTAATGACATGCAGTGGGATAAGGAACTTTGCAGTCTTGCCGGTATTACCGCCGATATGTTGCCGCCGATTAAAAAGCCTACTGATGTTATAGGCGCGGTCACAAAAAATGCGGCGGAGGCGACCTCTCTAAAAGAGGGAACACCCGTTATTTGCGGCACAACCGATACCATCATGGAGGTTTTTGCTTCGGGTGCGGTTAAAAAAGGTGATGTCACGGTAAAGCTTGCAACCGCGGGCAGAATTTGCGTTATTACGGATAAGGCATACCCTGACAGACATCTTGTAAATTATTCGCATATAGCAGAGGGACTCTGGTATCCGGGAACCGCTACAAAGGCGGCGGCGTCAAGCTACCGCTGGTACAGAGATACCTTCGGTTGCGAATATAAAGAACTGGATAAAGCGGCGGAAGAAATTTCTATTGGGACGGACGGACTTATTTTTCACCCCTATTTAAACGGAGAACTCACACCCTATGCAGACCCAATGCTTTGCGGTAGCTTTACCGGTGTGCGCACCACGCATACGAAAGCGCATTTTACCCGTGCCGTGCTTGAAGGCGTATCGCTTTCCCTGCTTGACAGTAAGCTTTATTTAGACAGTCTGAATATTCCGTACAATAAAACCGCCACTTTAATCGGCGGCGGCGCTAAAGGGAAATTATGGAGCGGAATTACTGCTGATATTTTAGGTATTATCCTTAACATCACCGAAAGCAGCGATTCTTCTTTAGGCTCCGCAATGCTTGCGGGAATTGCCTGCGGTGTGTTTAAAGATGCACAGGATGCGGCGGAAAAGTGTGTAAAATTAAAAAGAACTGTTGTGCCGAATATGGAAAATCACGCGAAATACAGCAGTATTTTTAAAGAATATAAAAAAATTCACGATGCACTGGCACCGATCTATCAGGAGCGATAAATGAAAATACTTGTTTGTATCCGTCAGGGACTTGACGGCGAAATTAACCCTTTTGATGCCTGCGCTTATGAAGAAGCGCTTAAAACAGACGGGGCAGAGGTAATCTTAATCAGTATGGGGCCGATGACGGCAAAGGATTTTCTTTTAAGGTTAACCAGACTCGGCGCCAAAAAGGCGATACTGCTGTCCGACAGGGCTTTTGCCGGCGCCGATACGCTGGCTACGGCGTATACATTGTCCCTTGCGGTTAAAAAGCTACAGCCTGACCTCGTATTTTGCGGAAGACAAACCCTTGTGGGCGATACCGCACAGACAGGCTCTATGCTGTCGGTATATGCCGGTTATTCGCTTATCACCAATGTTATGAGCATCGACAGTATAACCGATAAAATCACCTGTACCACAAGAGATATGGGAGTTAAATCGGCAAGCCTTCCCGTGCTTATTACAATAGAACGCATCAATACTTTAAGGCTGCCGAGTATTCTTTCAAAGCAAGGTGAGGTTGAGGTGTGGTCTGCCGCGGATATCGGCGCTGATGTTGCAAAATGCGGACTTGAAGGCTCGCCTACAAGGGTGCTTAAAACCTTTGAAAATTCCTCCGGCAAGAGAAAATGCAAGTTCATAAAACCCGAAGAATTAAGAGAAGTGATTGAGCTGTCTCTTAAAAAAGCAAAAGAAAAAATACCGGTATCTAAAACCGGCGATTTAAAACTTCCGAGAGTTTTTATTGTGGGAACCGAACCAGAGGAATTTGCCAAAACAATCAGTAATGATATTACGGTTTTGGATAAGACCGATCCGCACACCATAACGGAAATGATTAAAAACGAAAAGTCTAATGCTGTTTTGTGGGCAAGCGACGCATGGAGCAAGCAAGCCGCTGCCCAAACCGCGGCAATGTGTGACTTAGGGCTTTGCGCTGACTGTACTGCGCTTGAAACCGACGGAGAACAGCTTATTATGTACCGCCCCGCGCTGTCAGGCAGTATTATTGCAAAAATCGTAAGCCTTACAAAACCGGCAATGGCTACTGTCCGTACAACAAAACAGGGCGGAGATACCGTCGTCTGCGCAGGTTTCGGCGCTAAGGAGAGCTTGGACAAGGTTAAAGCCTTTGCCGAAAGCTTAAATGCAGATATGGCCACTACCAGGAAAGCGGTTGATAACAATATCCTGCCTTATCCTTTGCAGGTTGGTCTGACCGGCAAAACCGTTAGTCCGCCGGTATATATTGCAATCGGTGTTTCAGGGGCTGTTCACCACATTGTCGGAATGCAGCAGGCAGGAACCGTTATTGCAATAAATCTCGATAAATCAGCGCCGATATTTGAATATTCGGATTTTGGAATTATCGGCAGTGTTGCAGAGGTCTTGGGCGAGTGAAATATTAATGCTTGTGGTTAGCCTATCTGCAGACAATAATATAATGTAAAAAAGAAAGCCAACAGTCTGCATCTGCCGGCTCAAACTGTAGACAAACCATAAGACAACAATTAAATGCGGCATTCAGCCGCATTTTTGCTTTTTCGGCGACAGGTGCGTCCAAAGATTGTCGACAATCTCAATTCTGCTAATTTCCAGTAAGATTTATCGTTGCTTTTCTATTAATGAAGTAAAAATTATTTTGTGATGGTGTTACAGTTAAGAAAATAGGCGGTCACTCGATGGGGTCTTGTATTGTAATCTGTGAAGATAACAAAATAAAGTATGTGCTTTGCGGGGATGAATGTTATTACAAAGCCTGCCTTAAAAAGAAAATCCCCACAGGAGCGTCTGTTGCTCCCGAAAAGAGCAAAGCGTTTGTAGAGGAATATTCTAAGTCGGAGTATATTACGTTTTTATTCCATGATCCTGATATTTTAAGGGGAAAGATAGGATTTAAGATGATGTGTTACAGTAGCGAATTAAAAATAAG
>CALXUL010000257.1 GCA_944391635.1 uncultured Clostridia bacterium
ATTTTATAAGAGAGTTTGGGAAGAATTATCTTTTATGCGAAGATGATTACAATGCCGAGTGCCCCAGATTGGAGGAGTAGATATGAGAAGAAAAAATAATATTGATTACGTGGTCGAAAGTGAAAAATTTGTATATTTACCAATATCTGAGATATATCCCCATCCAGACAATCCAAGAAAAGACCTTGGGGACCTTTCGGAGCTTTCGGAAAGTATTAAGCTAAAAGGGATTTTGCAGAATTTGACAGTGGTGCCGGGTCACTATCAGACGCGCGAGGAATGGGAGAAGCTTAACAAAGAGTATAAGGAAACTCCCACAGATGAGCTTAGGGCGAAAATAAATGCGCGGCATTATGATGACGGATACACGGTTATTATAGGACACCGCAGGCTTGCCGCGGCAAAGGCGGCGGGTATGAAGCTTGTGCCTTGTATCGTTTCGGATATGGACGAAAAAGAGCAGTGCAGCACAATGCTTATAGAAAATATGCAGCGGTCCGACCTGACGGTATATGAGCAGGCGAAAGGCTTTCAGATGATGCTTGACTTCGGTGACAGTGTAGAAGATATAGCTGAAAAGTCCGGATTTTCGCAGTCTACCATTCGGCGCAGGGTTAAGCTTTTGGAGCTTGATGAGGAGAAGTTCAAAAAGTCTCAGACACGGAATGTTTCTCTTTTTGACTATATGGAGCTTGACAAGATAAAGGATAATGACCTTAAAAATGCGGTACTTGATTCTATCGGTACTGAGAATTTTAAATATGACTTGAAAAAGGCACTCGAGCAGGAAGAAATCAAAGAATATTTAGATAGTGTTGAGGCTGAAGTTTCAAAGTTTGCTATCAAAATTGAGGATACGGCAGGATATCTTTGGGTAACAGAATACGGCTCTTGGAATAAAAAGAGCGTTATTGTCCCGGATGATACCGATACGGTGCAGTATTATTACGGACGGGATAGAAGTTACATTGCAGTATACAAGAAAAAAGAGGAAATCCCTGCTGATGAAGAAGCCGAGCGCATAAGAGCGGCGCAGGAAGCGGAAAAAAAAAGGCGGCGCTGCAATCTTGCAGAAGCCACAAAGAGGGCATATGAGCTGCGCAAAGAGGCTATAAATTGCATCTCGAACTCTTACGCTGAAAAACATATAGCGGAGATTGTAGCTTTTATTATGGCAATATCAAGTCAATATGACCCATGGATTGATGCGGAAGATATTGCGAAAATTCTTCAAATAGATTTTGATGCAGATGAGTTTGAAGACTGGGGTGATGATAAAAGCACCGAATACATGCTTGACCTCATAAAGACAGAGAGCAAGAAAAAAGCAGGGATATTTTTACTGAAATATGCGTATGCGCTCAGCAAAGATAAAAAAAACAACGGCTATTACAGTAGTTGGAGCGTTGAATATAGCACAAACAACAGGCTGGACTTGATTTATGATTTCCTTTGTAAGCTCGGATATGAGATGTCGGACGAGGAAAAGGCTCTTCGTGATGGAACGCACGAAATGTTTATAAAGGAGGAGGTAAAATGAGCGCGGCGGAAGATTATGAGATGACCAGAGCGGCAAGACCTAAAAAAGAGAAGATGCCGGAGAAAAAGAAGAAATATATATACACGATAAAATGCATTGACTGCGGTATGCCGCTTGATTGGGGCAATGGCCGTTCGGAGGTTGTGTGTCCGCGGTGCTTGGCACGCCGAAACGGCAAGATTATATAAAGGAGTTTTTAGTATGGCAAAGAGGGAAGAAATTTTACAGTATTTTGTAAGAGGGTTAGAGCGTGAGCGGAATATGCTTTTATGGTTTGAAAAAGAAAGCAATGCAAAAATTGTTTGTATGTTCGGGCGTGAAAAGGAGTTTAACGAGGGTGTAATGTTTTTAAGAGGATTTGATGATTTTATAAAAGAGTTTTCCATTCCTCGTGATATCGTCCGAACTCGGCGAAATGGAGATATTGAATACCGCGAATTTATATTATCCGGTATAAGGTTTTTTACCGAGCAGGAGGTGGCAGTATGATTTCGCCCTGTTTAAATTGCCCCGTACGGCACGCAGGCTGTCACGCAAATTGCGAGGATTACAAGGATTTTAAAGCCGAAAGACAAAAAGAGGTTGACTATGGAGAAAGAGTCTATCAGAATTACAAGTCAGAGCGGATGACAAAGGAAAGGAAGGGGCATATATGAGGATATTAAAATGGGTATTCTGGATTTTTATAATTTGTGCGGTCATTATTATTCTGACATCTTGGGGCGAAAAACCGCCCGAGGAATGGACGACATATAAAATTGAAGCGGGTGACACGCTTTGGGAAATATGCCGTGAGCGGTATGGTGACGGTAGCGACATACGCTACAACATTTACTACCTAGAAGAGAAAAACGGAGTGTCTGCCGGCAACCTACAGCCGCGTGATGTTATATTGATTCCGAGGTGATGGAGAATGATAATGCAAAACATAAGCAATCCCGAAAAATATTATCTTTACTTTGAATGTATGTTTATACGTATAGAAGGTGGAAAAGAAAAATTTGTTGAACTTTCTCCCTTTTTAGAAGAGAACGGCGGGGAACTACTGACA
>CALXUL010000258.1 GCA_944391635.1 uncultured Clostridia bacterium
GTTCATACAGCGACTGGATATCCACCCTTCCGGCGTGCGGAGATGACCTGCTTTATGAGAGTCTTCCATATTCTAATTTAAGGGCAGTATTTAAGTATGATGATTCGAGATTTTGGTATGAGGAATATAGTTTTGAATTAAAAAATGGTGTCGCGACGTATGCAAAAACAGGAAAATATTACCGCCAAAACGATTCGGGGCTATTTGAGCAGGTTTCAGAGGAGGAATATCTGCCAGTATCACCGAAGAATTATAATATGACGCATATAGGCGGCAGAGTTCGTATTGTGGGCGAAGCCGGCGGCAGAATGGATTTATACAAAGCGGTTTATGATGAGGCAGGATTTCTTACCGGTATAGAAAAGCAGGATATAGTACTGGGAAATTACGGATATTTTACGGCTGATCCGGAAGACTTTTCAAAATTGATGCTGTTTGAGGATAATACTATCCGCCCGCTTACTTCGGCAATAGAATAGAAATATGAACAAAATGTAAAAATTAGCACTCATTTGGTTTGAGTGCTAATTTTGTATTGACAAACAAAAATAACCGCGTTACAATATAGATAATATAGCATAAAATTTGCATAGGAGTTGATTATTTATGGCAACAGGGAACATATCGGTCAGCTCGGAGAATATTTTTCCGATTATAAAAAAATGGCTGTATTCAGATAAGGATATATTCTTGAGGGAGCTGGTATCTAACGGATGCGATGCGATTACCAAATACAAAAAGCTTGTGTCAATAGGCGAAGCGAAGACGGAAGGCGAGGAAAAATTCAGGATTGACGTTACGATAGATAAAAAGAATAAGACCTTGAGCATTTCGGATAACGGTATTGGTATGACCGCCGACGAAGTAGAAAAGTATATTACACAGATAGCGTTTTCAGGTGCGGCTGATTTCTTGTCAAAGTATAAGGAAGAGGACGATAAAAATGCACAGATAATAGGGCATTTTGGACTTGGATTTTATTCTGCGTTCATGCCGTCCGAGAAGGTGGAAATTGATACGCTCTCATATCTTCCCGACTCAAAAGCGGTATACTGGGGCTGCAGCGGAAGTATGGAGTATGAATTGACAGACGGCAGCCGTACTAAGCGCGGTACGACAATTACGCTTCATATAGCTGAAGACAGCAAGGAATTTCTTGAAGAGTTTACGGTTAGGAGCGTGCTTGGTAAATATTGTTCATTCCTTCCGGTTGAGATTTATCTTAATGTGATTGACGACGAGAAAAAAGATGATGATAAAGCTGAAGAAACCGAAGAAAAACCGATTAATGATATATCTCCGCTCTGGACAAAAGCGCCGAAAGATTGTACCGATGAGGAATATCGTGAGTTTTACACAAAGGTTTTCTCCGATTTTACACCGCCGCTTTTTTGGATACATTTGAATGTGGATTTCCCGTTTAATTTAAAGGGTATACTTTATTTTCCAAAGATAAACCATGAGTTTGCAGCACAGGAAGGGCAGATTAAACTTTATAATAACCAGGTGTTTGTTGCGGATAATGTAAAAGAGGTTATACCGGAGTTTTTAATGCTGTTAAAAGGAGTTATTGACTGTCCCGACCTGCCGCTTAATGTATCGAGAAGCTTTTTGCAGAATGACGGGTATGTGCGTAAAATCAGTGCGCATATTACTAAAAAAGTTGCGGACAAGCTTTTGGAGCTTTACAAGAAAGAGCGCGAGAATTACGATAAATACTGGGATGATATCAATATCTTCATAAAATACGGTTGTATGCGCGATGAGAAGTTCTATGAGCGCGTTAAGGATTGTATTATCTATAAGGATTTAGACGGTAAGTACATTACGCTTGATGAATATCTTGACGGAAAAGAGAATAAGGATGTATATTATGTAACAGATGAAAAGCTTCAGTCGCAATATATTAAAATGATGCGCCAAGAGGGTCAGAATGCCGTTATGCTGCCGATGGTTATGGACACGCATTTTATCTCGTTTATAGAGATGAAAAATGAGGGTGTAAAGTTTAAGAGAATAGACTCGGCAATCTCTGAGGAGCTTACAAATAAAGATAGCGAAGAGGCTCCGGAGGGCATATGTGATATATTTAAAAAAGCACTTGGCATAGAGGATTTGAAGATAGAGGCGCAAGCTCTTAAAAATGAAGAAATGCCCGCCATGATGCTATTGTCCGAACAGTCGAGGAGAATGAAGGAGATGTACCGTTCATACGGTCAGCAGTTTGCGGGTATGGGCGATATGTTTAAGGATGAGTATACGCTTGTTGTAAATACGAATAGCCCGCTTGTAAAGAAGCTGTCAGAGCTTGATGAGGATAAACAGAAGCTTATCTGCGAGCATGTGTATGACCTTGCAATGCTGTGCAATAAGCCGCTTGAGCCTGAGCAGATGACACGGTTTGTTGAGCGGAACAATAAAATAATGCAGATGGCTATCTAAAAAGTCGAAATAAAAAACGCTTTTGCAGCAGGAAAATTGCAAAAGCATTTTTTTTGCAAAGGAAAAATCCACCCGTTTTAAGGGCGGATTTTTGATTTTAGAAAGACATCTATTTAAATGTTTCCGCAATATCCGGCATTATTGCAGCCGAAGCAATATGCTGCGGACAATGTTCAAGACAGGCTCCGCACCCTATACAGCTATCAGCTTTAACTGGCAGCTTATCATATTCTTCTTTTGCTGCTTTTTTTCCGTTCCATGCGGTGCGGTTATATAGGCTGTAAATATGGGGTATATCAAGCCCGGCAGGACAT
>CALXUL010000259.1 GCA_944391635.1 uncultured Clostridia bacterium
TGGACGGATTCGTTAAGAGACGGGAAATTTATGCTTGCCAATACAAATAAACTGGTAAGATTTTACCGAGGTGCTACCGGACTTAAAACAGGTTCAACCGATCTTGCAGGCTGCTGCCTTTGTGCAAGTGCAACAAGAGACGGTGTATCATTTATAGCGGTAGTGCTTGGAGCGCCTACATCGGATGACAGGTTTGCTGATGCAAGGGCGCTTTTGGATTACGGTTTTGCAAATTATAGTGTAGTAAGACCTGTATCAGGCAACGAGACAATCGGGAATGTAGTAGTAAAAAAAGGAACAAAGGACACAGTAAGGGCTGTTGCTGCGAATGATTATGTAAAGGTAGTTGATAAAAAAGCCGGGACAGAGGTAGAAATGGAAACTATTTTGCCAGATGAACTTGACGCGCCGGTTACTGCCGGAGAGATAATAGGCAGGGCGGAGTTTAAAATAAACGGTGAAAGTATTGGTAGTGTTGACCTTGTAGCAGCTGAAGATGTTGAGAAAAAAAGTTTCCTGATGCTATTGGGCGATATAATAAAAAGCTTAGTTGGAGCATAAGGGGGAAATAGTATGAGGACGCCAGTCAGAACCGATCTTGCAATAGAAGAACATGAGGATTACGGCGGCGAGGGAGTAGATATAAAAAATATCGCTGCCGGCAGGGGAGTTGAAGTTTGTGAGCTTGAGGTAAAAACGAAAGATGCAGCGCATAGGCTTTCAAAACCAATTGGAAGATATGTTACAATAAGTGCGCCGGAGCTTATGTTTGATACGGATGTTTACTCTAAGGTATGTAGTGTAATTGCCGAGACTATACGAAGTATGGCTGATTGTGATAAGGCGGTGCTTGTTGCCGGTCTTGGTAACCGTGATATTACCCCAGACGCGCTTGGACCGGAGGTTGTTGACAGAGTTTTTGTTACAAACCATATTAAGCAGCAGTTAAGGTATGATTTTGTTGAAAAGTTTGGAAATGTCTGCGCTATTGCACCGGGTGTGCTTGGTACAACGGGTATGGAATCGTCAAGCATAATTTCTGCGATAGTAAAAGAGCAAAAGCCGGCAGCGGTTATTGCGGTTGATGCGTATGCTGCAAGGAGCATATCAAGAATATCAACGACTATTCAGGTTTCAAACACAGGCTTAATACCTGGCGGAGGAGTTGGAAATCGGCGAATGGCAATAAATGAAGAGTCGCTTGGCGTGCCGACAATAGCAGTTGGCGTGCCTACCGTTGTCGATGCCGGAACTATTGCGGCAGAATTATCAGGAAATATGGGAAATCAAAAAGGTGATAACCCGTCAGCGTTGGTAGTTACGCCGCGAGATATTGATTTGGTAATTGACAGAACATCAAAAACCATTGCTAACGGTATTAATCTTGCAGTACACCCGAGGCTTACAGCTGAGGAAATAGAGAGCTATATTGGTTAGTATTGACATACATGGTAAAAAGAGTTAAAATATACTAAAACATCATAAAAGCCGCCTTTAAGGACTGGCTTTTTTGACGTAAATAAAGTATTTGTTTGGAGGAGTCAGATGATACAGGAAAGGGAGATAACGGGGAATATTACGGTTTCGTATATTCCTATGGATAAATTTAAAACAACAACAATAGGACTTTATATACATCGTCCGCTAAATAAGGATGATGCGGCAAAAAATGCGCTTATTGCGCAGGTTTTAAGACAGGGCAGCGAGAATTATCCAAGTCTTGACAAGCTCACAAAACGTCTCGACAGTCTGTATGGTGCAAAGCTCGCATCCGGTATCGGCAAAAAGGGCGAGGATCATATTATTCTCTTTGAGGCTGAATGTATATCAGACAGATATGCTAAGAAGGGTGAAAAACTTTTAAAAGAGCTGATTGAAGTTATTTTGGATGTTGTGTTTAAGCCATATATAACAGACGGCGGTTTTTGTGAAAGTATTTTTTCGCAAGAACAGAAAAACCTAATTGATAGCATACGTGCATCTATTAATGATAAGCGTGTTTATGCGCATGAGCGGCTTTGTGAGATTACCTGCGAGGGAACGCCTTATGCAGTTGCCAGACTCGGAGATGAGGAATCGGCAAAAAAGCTGGATAGAATTTCCCTTTATACGTATTATCAAGACATAATTAGAAGCTCAAAAATAGATATTTACGTTGCCGGAAGCTGTGATATTGACGCTGTTGCAGGCGTGATAAAAAATGCTGTTAACAGTCAAAATGAAAAGCCTTGTAAGATTTCTAAAACGGCAGTTTTGGAACCAAAAAAAGAAGTGAAAAAGGTTACCGAGCATATGGATGTTACTCAAGGAAAAATAGCTGTAAGTTTTACAACAGGTATTATGCCGGATGATGAGAGATATTGGGCGCTTTTGGTTGCAAACAGCATATACGGAGCAGGTGCGCACAGCAAGCTGTTTAATAATGTGCGAGAAAAACTAAGCCTTGCTTATTATGCCGGAAGCCAGATGCATAAATTTAAAGGTTTCATCGCAGTTAATGCGGGAGTTGAGTTTTCAAATTTTGATAAAGCATACGATGAGATACTTGTACAGCTTGATGAACTAAAAAAGGGCAATGTAACAGACCATGAGTTTAACAGCGCTAAAATGTCGCTTATAAATAACCTCAAATCATATTATGATGATCAGCTTTATATGCAGAATTTTTACCTTGGTGAGAAAGTTGCAGGTACTAATTACGATATTGATTATTATATTGATAAAATCAGTAGTGTCAGCCTTGCGGATGCAGTTTCGGTAGCAGACAGCATAAAGCTTAACAGCGTATACTATCTTGCCGGAAAGACTAACTATAAAAAGTCAAGGGGGAAAACGGAAAAAGTTTAGAAATTTTTTGCAGTAAAAATTGGTATGGCAAAATAGACATCTATCAGATGCCTTAAACATTAAAGATATTGAACATAGCTA
>CALXUL010000260.1 GCA_944391635.1 uncultured Clostridia bacterium
GGAGTTTGGAGATTCGGATACAATAGAGGAGGGTGACCTCGCTGTTGCGATAGGCAATCCAATGGGGCTTGAATTATCAGGAACCGTTACGGCAGGTATAATTTCAGCCGTGAATAGAGATCTTACAATAAACGATAGGATAATGACACTCATACAAACGGATGCGTCCATAAATCCGGGGAATTCCGGAGGCCCCCTTATAAATCAATATGGTCAGGTAATAGGAATAAACTCAGTTAAAATAGCATCTTCTGAGGTTGAAGGACTTGGCTTTGCAATACCAATAAATTTTGCCAAGCCGATAATAGATGACCTGATTGAAAACGGTTATGTTAAAAATCGACCTGTAATAGGAATTTCTGGTCAGAATGTTTCTCAAAGTGCAGCTGATTTTTACGGCATGCCTAGAGGAGTATATGTTGATTACGTAAGTCCTAGCGGATATGCTGTGGAAGCAGGGCTTAGAGAAGGAGATATAATTACTGGAATAAACGGCAAGGCGATATCGAGCATGTCGGAATTAAATTATGAAAAAGAGAAGTATAAAGCAGGAGACACGGTAGTTTTAAGTATATGGCGCGAAGGAAGTGTGCTTGAACTTGAAGTAAGACTTGCAATGGAAAAAAACGAATAACGAGTGAAAAGCAGAGCTGATTTTGTATGCTCTGCTTTTTTATGATTCTATTGGCACATTGTTTAAAAAAGGATAAAAAAGTATTTTAAAACAATTTTATATATTTAATGAACGAAAGTTGAATAAATTTTAAAATTAGCGTTTATCGGTAATTGTATTTATAAATAAACAATGCTACAATGATAACGAAATTGTTTCATGATATAATGAACTTTTTTTGGCAAAAGTCAGGTTAAGGGGTGATTTGAATTGAAAAGGACCTTCAAAGGCGGTGCCCATCCTCACGATTTCAAGGAATTGTCAAAAGATAAAACAATCGTGACGCTTGACGCGCCTGATAAGGTGATAATCCCATTGTCGCAGCATATTGGTGCACCTTGTGACCCGCTGGTGGCAGTTGGTGATTACGTTAAAATGGGACAAAAGATAGGGGATTCAAAAGCTTTTGTTTCTGCGCCCATACATTCGAGCGTTTCAGGTACGGTTTTGGAGATAAAACCGTGTCCTAATCCCAAAGGTGTTGAAGTTATGTCAGTTGTGATTGAGAACGATCATAAAGACGAGCCTTTTGGAGACTATTCTTTTACCGATACTCTTGAAAACTTAGATAGGGAAAAGCTTATTGAGCTTATAAGAGAGGCCGGTATTGTAGGTCTTGGAGGAGCAGGCTTCCCGACATCTACGAAAATTTTATCTTGTGCTGAAACTAAAATTGATTATGTCATTATAAATGCGGCCGAATGTGAGCCGTATTTGACAAACGATTATCGTCTTATGATGGAATATCCGCATGAAATCATAGACGGACTTACTGTAATAAGAAAAATTTTCGATTCGAAGATTTATTTCGCTGTAGAAGACAATAAAAAAGACGTCATTGCAAGGTATATGGATATAGTAAAAGGGCGCTCCGATATTGAAATCGTACCGCTTCAAACAAAGTATCCGCAAGGCGGTGAAAAACAGCTGGTATACGCTGTATCCGGCAGAATAATACCTACGGGGAAGTTGCCTAGTGAAGTTGGCGCAATAATTATGAATGCAGGAACAGTATATGCGATATATGAAATGATTTACAGAAGAAAACCGCTCTATGAGCGTGTTATTACCGTAACAGGGGATGCGGTATTTTCAACTGCAAATTATAAGGTTCGCATAGGCTCTACATTTGATTACGTGATAGAAAAGTGCGGAGGATTTAAGGAAGAGCCTGCAAAAATAATAATGGGAGGCCCAATGATGGGTATGACTCAGTACAGGACAGACATACCTGTTGTAAAAACGACTTCGGGGATACTTTGTCTTACAGCCAAAAGTGTTGACAAGCCAAATAATACTTTTTGTATAAGGTGTGGAAAATGTGTTGATGCTTGTCCTATGAATCTTTTACCATGCGTATTATCAATGTATGCAGAAAAAAAAGATTATGATATGCTTGAGAAGTACAATATAATGTCATGCATAGAATGTGGTACTTGCAGCTTTACATGCCCGGGCAAAAAATATCTTGTACAAAATATTCGTGATGCAAAAGCGAAAGTGGGAGAAATAAGGCGGAAAAAGGCTGAGCAAGAAAAAGCACATAAAGAAGCAGAGGAGAAAAAAGCTTCTTAAATTGCATTTTCATTAGTTTTGCTATTAATCAGCGCTTTTATATAAAATATTGGTAGGAGGCGTGAACATTTGAATACTAAACTGATAATGTCATCGTCGCCTCACATGAGATCTGACGAAACTGTAAGCAGAATAATGCTTGACGTTATCATTGCTCTTGTACCTGCCGGTGTAATCGGAGTATATTTCTTTGGAGCAAGGGCACTTATGCATATCTTGATAACGGTTTTGGCATGTGTGGTGGCTGAATGGGCATATAACAAGATAACGAAGAAGGATAATACAATAAGGGATTTATCGGCTGTTGTTACAGGTATCCTTCTTGCGTATAATTTACCTGTAGCTGCACCGCTTTGGATTGGCATTGTTGGCGGTGTCTTTGCAATTATTGTAGTTAAACAATTTTTTGGCGGCATTGGACAAAACTTTATGAACCCTGCCCTAGCCGCAAGAGCATTTTTGTTCTCGTGGGCAGTTATAATGACAACTTGGACAGCTCCTCATACGGATCTGCCGTTGTTTGCAACACCGGTGACAGATGCAATTTCAACTGCAACGCCGCTTGTTGCACTTAAGGCCGGAACTATACCGGCAGATGGTCTTTTTAACCTTTTTGTGGGCAATGTGGGAGGATGCATAGGTGAAACAAGTGCGCTTTGTCTGCTTGTAGGTGGTGCTTACCTTGTAATACGCAAAGTTATTTCTGTGCGTACACC
>CALXUL010000261.1 GCA_944391635.1 uncultured Clostridia bacterium
ATACGCATGAGATAGTATCGGTTGCAGATGCGGAAGAACTTTATAATGTCGGGATACATTTTGATGATGATGGGCATGTTTGCGATAGCTTTTGTACGTGCGCGTATTTCCGTACTATGGAATGTACCTGCAAGCATATTGTCGCAACGCTCAAAGCCAGACAGGAGGAATTAGAAGAGGGCGAAAACTATACAGATGAGAACGATCGTTTGGCAAAAAAAGTTTGCGCTGATTTTGATAATTTAAGGCATGAGAAAATACACTTAAATCTTTCGGTGGTCTTTAGAGTTACAAACACACCTTCGGGTATGAAATACAGTGCTTCGCTTGCGGTAGGTGAGGGACGCCCTGAACAGATTTCCGGAATAGAAACCTTTTTGGCTGCATATAGAGGTGAAGGTGAATATAAACTTTCAAAATTCAGAGCCTTTTCAAGGGATAAGTATGAGTTTTCTGAAAACGATTCACAAATACTCGATATTCTTGCCGAGAGCAGCCAGAACCGTACAGGTGCTGGTGAGATAAGGCATAAACTGTCTTTTACAGAGTTTGGAGCATTTACTGCAAAAAGACTAATGCCGTATCTTGTAAAAGCAAGAACAGATTTTATAATAAATGATATGCGCCTTAGTGATATGCAGGTAAAATATGAGGACCCGGATATATTGCTTGATGTCAATGCCGATGGTTTTACTATAACGCTTTCAGCGCCTGAGTCCGGAACAGCAATTATCCCGGATGGAAGTTGGTTTCTTTTTTCGCAGGATATATATTCAACAACAGAACAATGGCGCGATTTTTATATGCCAATTTATCGCGCACTGTCAGATGGGACAAGAACGCAGATAGATTTTTCCGGTGAAAACAGTATAGCCTTTGCTTCAGCTGTGCTTCCGCAGCTAAGAGGCAGGCGTAATGTTGCACTTCAGGGAGTGGATGATGTTGTTGTTGATGAACACCCGACATTTGACGTGTATTTTGATATGCGTGGTTTGGCAGTAAATGCGGTAGTTATTGCAAATTATGGAAGTATAGGATTGCGTTTGCCGTCTGGCGCGGCAAAGCAGGGGAATAAAATTGTTGTGCGAAACCCCGAGGCGGAAAATGCTATACTCAAATTTTTCGGTGCGTTTCGGTTTGATGAGCACGGATACTATCTTGATGATAATGATGAAATCTATAAGTTTATATTTTCAGAGCTTGCATTGCTCGAAAAACAAGCAAATATTATCCAAAGCAACAGTTTTGCCGCGGTGAGGAAAAGTCTTGAGCCTAAAATTGGTGCGAGTGTTAGTTATAGAAATGATATAGATTTGCTTGAATTTAAAATTGACAGCCCAATGTCTCCCGAGGAGATAGAAGGCATACTCGGCGCAGTAAGACTAAAGAAAAATTATTTCAGAACCAAGTCCGGGCAATTTTTAAATATTGATGAAAGCGACAGCATGCTCAGATTTCTAAGCCATATAGAATTTGATGCAAAAGAGATAAAGACAGGAACAAAAATGCTCTCAAAGTATCATGCGCTGTATTTGGAAAGCTTAGCAAATTCAGGAAGAATAAAACGAGAAGAGTCTTTTGGTGAACTTATTGAGCGGGTAAAGGATATACGTGCCGATATACCCGGACAGATGCTTGGTATCCTTCGCGCATATCAGCAGGAGGCTGTGCATTGGATGACACAGCTTGATGAACTGGGGTTTGGTGGTATTCTTGCGGATGATATGGGACTCGGCAAAACTCTTGAGGTAATAGCGTTTGTTATGAGCAGCAGACGCGAAAAACCGGCTATTGTTGTTGCACCAAGCGCTCTTTTATATAACTGGAAAAAAGAAATATCGCGGTTTGCCCCGTCTGCAAAGGCGATTATTATTGATGGGGCAAAAGCGGAGAGGGAACGTAAAATTGCGGATTTGGAGAACGTGGATTTTGTTATTACGTCATACTCGCTGCTGAGGCGTGACAGCGCACTATACAGCGATATGGAGTTCTCATATTGTTTTATTGATGAGGCACAGTATATAAAGAATCCCAAAACAATGAATGCGCGCGGCGTGAAAAAGATAAAGGCGTCAAGACGCTTTGCGCTTACCGGTACGCCGATAGAGAATACTCTTATTGAGTTGTGGTCTATATTTGATTTTGTAATGCCGGGGTATCTTGATACGCGCAGGCATTTTTCGGAATTGTATGAAAAACAACAGGAAAACTGGCAGGAAGTATCCGGACTTCTTCGTGCAAGGATAAAGCCGTTTGTGATGCGGAGAATGAAGAGCGATGTGCTTGCGGAGCTTCCGGAAAAGATTGAGGAGACGGTATATGCGGAGCTGATGCCGGAGCAGAAAAAGCTATATGAGGCGTATTTGTCAGTTGCTAAAAAGGAAGTAAGGCGTATGCTTGATGAGCGTAATTCAGGCGTAATGATTTTGAGCATATTAACAAGGCTCAGACAGATTTGCTGTCACCCTGCACTTTTTGACGATAACTATACAGACCGGAGCGGAAAGCTTGAAGTGCTGTGTGAACTTTTGCTTTCTGCAATAAGCGGCGGACATCGGATATTGGTGTTTTCGCAGTTCACGTCTATGCTTAAAATAATCAGAAAAGAACTTGATGCACGCGGGATTATGAGTTTTTACCTTGACGGAGCAACGCCTCCTTCTGAGCGTGCGGAACTATCCGACCGTTTTAACGGCGGAGAAAGGAGTGTATTTTTAATAAGCCTCAAGGCAGGCGGGACGGGGCTTAATCTTGTGGGTGCGGATATGGTTATACATTATGACCCGTGGTGGAATCCGGCGGTTACCGACCAGGCGTCCGACCGTGCATACAGAATAGGTCAAAAGCGTGCTGTGCTTGTAATCAGGCTTGTGACGTCCGGCACAATAGAGGAGCAGATATTAAAACTTCAGGATAAGAAAAGGGCTTTGGCAGATGGAGTTATCATAAAAAATTCTGCTACCTTATCAAATCTTACGAATGATGAAATACTTTCCTTGTTTGAAAGCTGAAGAGTTTATAAAAAATCCGCCAGATTTCCCGGCGGATTTTTTATGGTCATTTAGAACACGATTTAATTTTATTCCAGTATACATCCATTTCGGAGAGTGAAAGTTCGTCAAGTTTTTTTCCATCGTCTTTTGCCGCCTGTTCCATACGCGAAAAGCGGCTTATAAATTTTGAGGTTGCAGAACCTAAGGCGGTTTCGCAGTCAAAACCCTTCTTCCTGCCGAGGTTTACAGCGGCAAAAAGCAAATCGCCGAATTCTTCTTCGGCATCTTTGGCGTTTTGCGCGCCTTTTAATTCTTCAGCTTCCTCGTATAGCTTATCCCAAACGCCGTCTTCGCTGTCCCAGTCAAATCCGGCAGCCGCAGCTTTTTTCTGCACTTTTTGAGCTCTTAGAAGAGCAGGAAAACCATGAGGTACGTCATTTAGAGTATCGGTAAAGCTGTCAAGCTGTTTTTCCTTCTTTTTGTTCTTTTCCCA
>CALXUL010000262.1 GCA_944391635.1 uncultured Clostridia bacterium
ACCTTAAGACAACGGTGCTTGAAACTGCCGCATATAAAAGCATTTTTGACTCTGAAAAACTCTATGACGAAGTAACATCAGAAGCTACTGTAAGAATGAAACTAATTCCCTACTACACCTTTGCAAACCGTGGTGCAAGTGAAATGATTGTATGGCTTACAGCAAAATAAGTTTAAAAAAGCAGAGGATAAAATCCTCTGCTTTTAATTTTATTTATCAAGCGCAATTATCGCCTCTTTGCAGGCTTTAAGATAGGTACCGACCGCATAGTCATTCACGCTTTCCTCCTTAACCGGACCGGGTCCCCATGCAACCACTTGAACCCAGCCTATACGCCCGTTTTCATCCATGGCATATTTATTTACCGCCTCAAGCGCTGAAAAAGCCGCATTCTTTGCTTCTTCATCTAAAATACCGCAGTTATATCCCTTTAAGAAACCAAGCGCAAACAGCAGTGTGCCGCTTGTTTCAGGCATATCAAATGCATATGGAGAAAGCAGGTCGGTGTGCCAGAACCCATCGCTTAATTGGAGTTTTTTTATTGACTCTGCCATTCTTTTAAACATGGTCAAATATTCATTATAATAAGGATGGTTTTCATCGATTGTTTCAAGCGTTTTTGCCAGTCCCGCAAAAATCCAGCCATTGCCGCGTGACCAGAACATTTTTTTACCCTCGGTGTTTCTTTCTACTTCCGGCAAAAATCTCTCGTCACGGAACCACAGCGCATATTCCTCATCAAAGCACTTTCGTTCAACTTTTGAATTATAATACAATTTGTATGCTTTCTCAAAAAACCTTTCATCCTTCTGGCGCAATCCTATACGGTTATAGAAATTAAGCGCCATATAAATTGTATCAACCCACCACCAATAATCATTGTTTGGGTCATTAACCGTCCATTCCAAGGTTTTTAGCATATTTTTATCGGTACCTGCTACCGAAAATTCATCTATTAAATCGAGATATGTTTCGCCGCAGATTAAATTATCTGCATTAGTTGTGTTGTTATCCTTATCATCGTAAAATGACCAGTTATTTTTATTTGCCCACGAAACCGCATAATCAAGGTATTCCTTTTTCCCCGTAACACGGTATGCGTCCATATTCCCGATAAAATAGCAGCCTCGCTCCCAGGCGCAGTCGCCTTCATCCTCATTCTGGGAAATCCAGTAATCATTTACTTTTTCTATATTGCTGATTATTTCCTGCTTTGTCATATATGTCCCTTTCCTTACCAAGACTCCAAGCTGCCAGCATCGCTCCAGCCTATATTTTCATCTTCCAGATACATTTTTGCGGTTATATTAACCTCGCCCGACGCCGATACTTTTAGTGCAAGCTTTGAATACTCCGAGTTTGGACTGTTATTAAACTGCGGACTTGTCGGCAATAGCTCCGCTGCCATTATGCTAAGCTCTGCATCAGGTGCGTTCGTCTTTATCTCCACCTTCAGCCGTTTTCCGTCCTCTATCAGTATTGCCGTTGTGTTGTCCACTATCTCTATCTCTGCCCGCGTTGTCATAAACCAGTACAGCTCGCTTTGGCTCTTTAAGTTTATCTCATCTCGCACTATCAGACTTCTTCTGCTGTCTGTCAGCATAAATCCTCTCTTGTATTCTGTTACATCATCATACAATTTTGTCATATCAAGGATTGCATATGCTGAGTTCTCTCCGAATTCGTATCTTTCTATCTCCGCTTTTGCGTTTATGTCCGTCTCAAGCTTATCATCCGGGTTTATCACTACTATGTTGTGTCCTTCTCCCTTTCTTCGATAGAAATACTTTGAATCGTATCCTGCCTGGATTGATGGGTTGTTTTCATCTGTCAAATAGCTGTATGGCTCTTTTCCTATGTCTACTGCCCATCTTACTCCGCCTATCGTATATACGAATCCGCCTACGTCAAGATGGTCGTGTGCCTGGTTCGAGCTTCCTCCTCTAAACGCTAACCACGCTGCCGTATCCTTTCCGAATTCCTCTCGCATTGATACTATCTTTGCTCCGGTATAGTACTTATCCTTTTCAAGTCCTACACCTTCTCCTTCTTCTGCTTTCGGGTCATACCATAACAGGTCTTGCGGCGTTGGCTCAAGGTTATTGCTCTCTATCTCATCCGCACGGTATATTGAATACTGCATATCTCCATAAAGTAAGTTTGTTTTTTGCCGGAGCTATTAGAAACGCCAACGCTTCCCTGTGACACAGTATTTATAAACTGCATATCAAACTGCAGCGAGAACGAGCCGGCTGGCATCTGGCTGCCCAAGCCGATTGCCACGTTACTGCTTACACCCTGCAAGCCGATTGTGAGCGCTTTATTTGCCGTACCCGCATCAACGACTCTGACCGTCTTGCTTCCGTCCACGACAATATTTGCGGGAACTGCATTCGTGGCAGTATCATCGAACATCGTATAGCCTAATACCGTATTACTTTCGTCAGCATATGCAATACCCGTTAATGACAATACCATAGAAAAACATAGAACTATACTGATAAGTCTTGAATATTTTTTCCTCATTTTGTCACCCCATTATATACAACCGCAAAATTACTTGCACGATAATGCTGTTTTATAATCATAGTGCTGGCTTTAGAGCCGGAGTTTTTGTAAGTACGAATCATTGACTGATCGCAGTTTCTAAAATCACCGGTTTCCATATCAATTACCAAAATCTGTGATGGGAGCTTAACATTGATAAGTGAATTCATATCAAATGCATAGCCGTTACCCGTATCAGTTCCTATATACACATACCCGTCCGAAACGCTGTATGCCTTACCAAGCTGATAATGTATAGGTTCGCTTGAGGTATTGAAATATGATTTATTGTTGTCATCCATTGTTTCAGCATTAAATTCTACAGTCAGGTTCTTAATAATTCCATTATCCGACGCAAAACGGATAATATCGCCTCTTACCAATTCATTTTTACCTTGTACCTTATCGATTTCAACATCTGAATCTATAATGTACTCCACAAAGTTTCCATTCTGCCAGCCGTAAAGACGTCTTACTACTTCTGACTCATTATCATCCCATTCCAGGCTGCATTTATCTACTACCAAAATTTCCGACTTATCGGTTGCAGGGATAGTTGTAGATTCGTTAACGTAAACTATTGCCTTTGCACAGCCTGATTCCGGCACATCGTACGGAATAACAACGCTGGATAGATAGTTTCCGTCACCAAACACGCTGCTTGTCTTTATAGAAAATGCTTTTTCATCGGTTACACCTTGCGCGGGAACCTGGAATATAATTGCGCTTTGTACGTTAAAGCTTGGATAAAATACACCCTGACGGTAATTATATACCGATGCGAAGTTATATTTTGTCAGGCTGTCGTCCTTGTCAACACGGTCCTCATCATAAAATTCCTTACCGTCTGCGGCGGTATCTATCTTCCATAGCATTTCGTCCTTAATCGCAAATTTAATAAGCTGCTGCGGAATTGTAGAGCCGTCGCCAATCACAGAGCAAAGATCACGGGAATATACTGTTTCGCCGTTGCATTTTATTTTCTCACCGCACTGATAGGTTATTCTTTTGCCCTCTGATGTAAAGATTATCAGCGCATAGAACTCTGCTACCGGGTCCTGGAGATATTTTACAATGTATCCATACTGCATCTGTGTGCTTTCAAGTTTGGCAGTAACAATTTCCGAATCAAATCCGAGGTAAAACGTGCCGGTAATGACAAGTGAAATATTCGGATAGTTATTGATAAAATAATCTGAAATCTTATATTCCTGACCGCTGATGCTGATTATTTTTTGGTCAGAATCTATGTAATCAATCTGACCGTTTACACTGTCCTTGAAAACATAAAATTCAATATACTTTTGATCTTTAGAGATAACCGCGCCCAAAACTTCACTTCCGGTAAGCGAATATATATCGCGCTCTGAACCGTCATTAAAATTCTTAATAGTAATAACCCGCTCATTATCATCCAAATTTATGTACAAGCCGGTTTCATTGTCAATAAATGACATATTAACCGTATCAATCGTATAGTCTGTAATATACTGCTGCTGTCTTACCTTTATAATCTCATATTTGCCGTCATTGTCATTATCTATAAGTTCAATGCTGCCGTACTCAGGTATTATCTGAGCTATATCGGTAGCCTCGGCGAATTTGCCGTTATAAATAAAGCTGAACGCCGGGTCAATTTTTGCATCCTTTTTCTTTTCGTCATCGTTAAAGTATGAAATCTTTTCACCGTCAAAAGAAGCGTCCTTAGCATCTACGGTAAGGGTATTATTTTTAGTGGGATATGCATAAAATAATGTACGCTCACCGTCAGTATCTTCTTTATAATATGCTGTCACATTATACCCAAGATATCCATTCCAATCGCCTGTATAATCGAAACTCTCACCATCGACTTCAACCTTGCTGCTAACACCTACACAGGTGCTGTCACCTATTGCAGTATAGGCGTTTTTATTCATAATGCCTTTCATATAATAAATATCATGGAGTGCATTCATAAGCTTTACATCATTATTAACATAAAACTCATCCTGCTGTGCGTTGATTTTTTGCTCCATAATCGGTGCATCAAGAGTATCATAAAGAAGCTGATATGCGTCCTTTGCAGTGATACTGCCGACGCCGGACGCAACCGACTTTGTAATACCTGCAAGCGATGCTGCCTTAAGGTATCCGCCGGGGTATCCGCCGTTTAAATCTGCAGCAGCTTTATAGCCTGCTGCAACCACACATATTTTTATAGCATCATTCGCTTTAATAGCCTCTTCGGGATAAAATTTTTCTCCGTCTGCTATATATCCAGCGCTTACAGCGTATGTTAAAACTCTGTACAGTTCCGAAGTACGGTCAACATCAGTAAATGAAATAGGTCCTGATGTCTGCTCTGTATCTATACAGAATATTTTTGCAGCAGCCAAAATGAAATCCTGCCTGGATACAAATTCATCATTTGAATCCAGATATTCACTCACATCTGCTATGGCGTTTATAATTCCTGCATTTACATCTACGATAGTGTCCTGCTGCTGTGCAACTGCAAATACAGGGAAAAACGTAAGCATCAATATTAAAGATATCAGTCTTTTTCTCATCTGCCTGCTACCTCCTACATTATGTTATCCAACAAATTAAATATAAGTACCGCAGCTTCTGCGCGGGTCATATTGTCCTTTGGTCTGAAGCTACCTTCATAACCGTTAATTATCTTATTTGCTCCAAGTGCAGATACGCTGTATTTTGCATAATCCGATACTGCCATATCGTCATTGAAACTGTATTCACCCTCAAGGTTTATACCCTTAGTCCCCAGCGCCTTATAAATAATTACAGCGGACTGCTCTCTTGTGATGCAGTCATAGGGGTTAATATACCCGTTATCGCCGGCAACAATCCCGGCGTTAACCAGTCTTGCAACATAAGGATAAAACCAATTGGAATTATTTACGTCTTTATAATCTATATCATAGTTTCCATTTAGCGAAAGAGCATTTGACACAAGCGTCATAAATTCCGCCCTTGTAATGGTCTGGTCGGGTCGGAAGCTGTTGTCCTCAAAGCCGCTTATAACACTTTTTTCCGACAAGGATGTGATAATATCCTTAGCCCAGTGTCCGCCTATATCGGTATAACGGTCATTAGATGTGTTAGGTGTTACTGTAGTTCCCTGGGTGTTTATAACCGCACCGCCTCCGGAAACACTGCCCGAGCCACCCGCGCCGCCGGTACCACCTGCACCGCCTGAGCCGCCTGATGATTTCGATATTTCCTCTACGCATCTGTCAAACACTTTTTTAACATCGTCAAAAGAGGTTATCGTTGCTCTTTTCATTTCCTCAAATACTTGGCTTCTTTTATAATCGTTAGAAAGATTATTATAGTCTTTTAAATCAATGCCGAACTTTTCATAATTTTTTATAACTGTGCTCTGAAGTTCGGAATATGTAGCCGCGCCTTTTACCGACGCAAGAAGCAGGCTTTCGTTTACAAATTCGCCCAAGTCCTCTTCCTGGTATGTACATTCGCCCATTAATGTAATAAAGTTACTCTTTATTCTATCTGATAAAGGTTTAAAAGCGGTTTCATAATCCACGCCGAAAAGCGCGCCGTATTTTTCCATATACCGCTCTATATTAGTGCTGTCATTCGCAATACTGTATACGCCGGTTATTTTCTCCACTGCTTCGGAGAAGGTATCCATTGTATAGCCGGTTTTTCTTTGAGCAAACAGGCTGCTTTTTACAATATCGCTGTTATTGTTGTAAAAATCTGTGTCGAGAGCCAAATCTGCTTTGTTCTCATCAATCAAGGTATAAAACTTGCTTTTATCTGCCGCATTAAGCAACGATATAATCGGCTCGGCAACGTCTTTGTTAACGTATGAAAAACTGTCTTCACAAATTATATCGCCAAACGCAGCATAGCTTCTGTATGTACCACTTTCATAGCCAGAGGGTATTTGTAATACCGCAAAAAAATCCCCGTCAGATTCACTGCGCACCATTTTATAAATTATATTATTTTCTTCAATAATTTGCGGAGTAAGCCCGTCTATTGTGAAATTGTCTTTCATTACAATCAAAGAAATAAGCTCTTTTGATTTGCCCAAATTCCCCTGTATGCTTATCTGCTGATCTTTAGTCGAATAGTTGACGCTTACATATTCATCTGCCGCCATTACCTGCGCATTCATAGAAAAAATAACAAATAACGTCAATAATGCAATTATCTTTTTCACGGTATAACCCTTTCCTTATACATAATTTATTTTCCGCGCACTCTGTTTTATTAGAGTGCGCGGAAACCGTTTCCCTTGCTTATTTTCCAAGGTACCTGTCGTAAGCAGCCTGGTAAACTTCTGTTACTTCATCAATACCAAGTTTCTTAAGCTGTTCTACAAATCCTGCAAATTCACTTTCAACATCTTTATTTCCGAATACCCATTCCTGAGTTGTTTCGCTCAAATATGTCTGAATATCCGGCATTTTTTCATTGATCAGATCCTGTTCTTCCTGAGTAAAGGACAATGTCGGGAACGGATCAACAAGATAGTTGTTGTCAAGATAAAGCTCTACGCCTGCTTTTGCGGTATCGTTCAGCCACTGTTCCTCATACCAGAAATCCTGCATATACGGGAACTGCGAGCAGCTGCCTGCTTCCTGAAGAATGTCTATCGCTGTCTTGTCGCCGTGGATCACAAAATCTCTGAAAACAGGTTTACCATCAACCATATCGTAATGAACGCCCTCAAGACCAAAGTTCATAAGCTTTGAACCCGCATCTGAGAAGAAGAAGTCCATAAACTTAACAGCTTCAACCTTATATTTAGAATTTGCCGAAATACCTGCGCCCTGGACAAGTGCCTGTTCGCGGATTACATATTCTTTGCCGTTAGGCGGCGCAAAAGCTACAAAGTTTATTCCGGGCACGCTATCTTTTAACATATCGTTAAACTGTGCGGTACTTCCAAACCAGTCGTGTGTAGATCCTCCTACATTTTCACCCAAAAGCTTATCTCTGCTCTTGCCGCCTCTGGTATAGATTTCCTTGTCAATAAGTCCCTCATTATACCATTTGGTTATATTTGCATAACCTGTCTTAAACTCGTCGCCGGTAGGTCCGTAATATACAACTCCGTCTTTCTGGGTAAAGGTTTCGGTAGCATCCCACAGATACAACAGATAACCCATTCCGTTAAATCTTGAGAAGTACGGAACTTCATCCTGAATACCGTTGCCGTTGGGGTCATTGTTCCTGAACGCCAAAAGCGTATCGTGATACTCATCAACTGTAGTAGGCATCGGCAGACCGAGTTTATCAAGCCAATCCTGTCTTATAAACCATCCTGCTGCGATTTTTGCCTGGTTCATTGACGGAACATAATAAATGTGACCATCAGAAGCAGTTACATAGTTTTTAATTTCAGGACGGTCAAATTCCTTTTGAATATGCGGAGCATATTCCTTAATAAGCTCATCAATAGGTTCAAACGCGCCCTCTTGACCATACTGACTCAGATAGGTTTTTGCATCGTCATAAACCACGATATCCGGGATATTTCCGGAAGCAAGCATTGTGTTAAATGCCTGCTGCTTATCGGATACGTTCTTAGACGAAACCGTCTTAAGGCTGACATTGGTCATTTCGGCAGCCTTTTTCCACATATCCAAATCTTCCGAATACTTGCTGTCATTTCTTATAAAGAAACATGTCAGCTCAATCGGTTCATCTGAGATAAGGTACTCGCTGTCATAATCCGTATTAACGGAACTGTCAGCATTATCCTTACCGCACCCCGCAAGTCCGGCACACATAAGTGCCGCAAGCGCAAGCGCTGTGTACTTGAGCGATTTTTTCATAATCTTCTCTCCTTTTTATATAAAAATTTTATTAACCCTTTACTGCCCCGAGCATAACGCCCTTGACAAAATATCTTTGTACAAATGGATAAAGTACAAGCATTGGCAAAATGGCAAATACCATTGTTGCATACATTACTGTTTCCTCTGAGTACATATTACTGGTATCTACGCCGAATGCAACGTTATCCATTTTACCGGACATATCTACAATCAATTTTTTAAGCACAACCTGAAGCGGAAGCTTGGTGTCATCGGTTATCAAAATCATAGCCCACAGGTATCCGTTCCATTTATCAACCGCATAGAACAATGCGATTGTTGCCAAAGAAGGCAACGCAAGCGGAACAAATATCCTCGTCATAATGTAAAAATCACTTGCACCGTCTATCATAGCTGCCTCTTCAAGCGATTCCGGGATAGACGCAAAATATGTACGAAGGAGTATAAAGTTATATGCCGCACAGGCAAAACCAATTATATATCCAAATCTGCTGTTTAAAAGTCCCAAGCTTTTAAAGTTCAAAAAGGTCGGAACCACGCCTGCTGAAAACCACATGGTAAATACCACGAAAATATTTATAAGTCTTCTGCCGGCAAGCCTTTTTTTAGACAGCGGATATGCGCCGCAGATAGTAACCGCAAGGCACACTGCCGTACCAACAAACATATAGAAAAATGAATTAAGATATGCCATCCAAATTCCTTCACGCTCAAAGACCTTGCCGTATGCGCTTGTGGTAAAGCCTTTGGGATAAAACCATACATCGCCAAGATTGATATGCTCCACCGAGCTGAAAGACGCCGCTACAATATATATTAACGGATAAATTGTAACAACTGCCAGCGCAGTCAGCAGCGCATAGTTTATTACATCAAATAACGTAAATTTCTTCTTCATTAAAACCTGCTCCTTTTAAAAACCGCTTACCATAACCCTGTATCATTCACCTTATTGCTTATATAATTTGCCATCGAAACGAGTATAAAGCCTATTACAGAATTGAACAAATTGACTGCCGTTGACATGCTGTAATTTGCCTGTTCGATACCGATACGGTAAACATAAGTACTTATTATATCTGCTGTTTCATAAGTTGCCGGCTGATACAGAAGAATTATCTTTTCATATCCTACATTCAGGAATCCGCCTATTGCTATTATAAATAAGGTAACAATTGTCGGCAAAATTCCCGGCAGGGTTACATGCCACATTTTAGTAAATCGGTTACCGCCATCAATTTCGCAAGCCTCATAAAGCTGCATATCAATCGCGGAAATCGCCGCGATATACACAATCGAGCCATATCCTACCTCAGTCCAGATATTCATCAATATGTAGATAGTTCTGAAATATTCCGGCTTGGTAAGGAAGTAAATTGACTCACCTCCGAACATACGGATAATATTATTGATAAGTCCGTTGCTCGGCGCCAAAAAGTTTGTAACCAAACCGGCAATTACTACAGCCGAGATAAAGTGCGGCAGATAAGTACAGGTTTGAATAGCGCTTTTAAACTTGGCATGTCTGACTTCATTTAGCAAAAGTGCGAGAATCAGCGGCGCCGGGAAGCTGAATATAATCGTATAAAGACTTATTAATGACGTATTTCTCAAAAGCCTTACGAAATACTCTCCGTTAAAAAACTGCTCAAAATACTTTAATCCCACCCACGGACTGTCAGCAATACCTTTGTACACGCTGTAATCCTTAAATGCTATTAATATTCCGCCCATCGGTTTATATACAAATATAATATAATAAAGCAAGAACGGAATGAGAATCAGATATAGTTGTCTGTCCCGAATTATTCTTGACATCAACGATCTATTGGTGCCTATATTCTTTTGTTTTCCTACCTTAGCACGCGAGCTCAAAGTTATTCACCTCATATCGTATTTTATACTCTAAGTTTAGCATATTATAGCCAAATAAATCAATTTACGCTTTCAATCAATCCTTTACAAAATCAATTCTTTTCTTTGCAAAATCCGTTCTGGGCGCTGTTTTCCTTGATTTCCCAGCAAAAAAGGACCGCATACGGGATATAAAATAAGTTCTTGAATAAAATCAGTCGCTTTACTTTATATCTCATATACGATCCCAGCTAATGTATCAAAATTCGTTTAAACGTATTTTGTCGGCGAAATACCTTCGCTTGCTTTAAATGCTCTGTTAAAGCTTGTCACATTGTTAAATCCAAGTTCGTTTGCAAGATCTTTTATCTTAAGTGTCGGGTCAGCCTTAAGGCGTTTTTTTGCTATTTCAATTTTCCGGTTGTTAACATACGTCTTAAATGAAATATTCCCATTTTCTTTAAGGATTTTGCTGATGTGTCCGGCGGAGAACCCAAAATGCTCACCGACATCGCCAAGCGACAAGTCGGTTGTTATATTGTCCTCTATGTAATCAAGTATGTCTTTAAACAAAATATCCCGTCGGTCCTGTTTGTTATTTTTCATAAACTCGGACAGCTTGCCGAAATACCTTAATATTTTAACCTTTAGTTCTCTGCCGTTGTCACACATGTTTATTTTAACAGCAAAATCCGTATCTATAACATTTTGCTTAACACCGTCAACCCTTTGCAGGATTCTTTTAATAGTGCTTATCATGGCAAACTTAAATTCGAGCATATAGTTGTTTGAAATGTCGTCATCTGAAATATTGTTGTTTAAAACATTCCCAACCAAAAGCCCGGTTGTAGTAGAATCGCCATTTACACAGCTTTCAATAATACGGTTTTCAATATCTATGGGATAATAATATCCGCTCATCTGAATTTTATTCAAATCCTCAAGTTCGAGGATTTCCTTATAATTAAATAACACTCTGTTTTCAATAAGTTTTCTTAAATTTATATATGTCTGCGATACATTCTCAAGCCCATACAATCTGCCCGATACAGCAGCGGTTATATGCAGATTAATATTGCTTGTCTTATTTATAATGTCAAACAGCAGGTTTTTCATATTGGGATTATAGCTTATTACAAACGAGATAATCCGTTCATTTGTTTCGGCGGCATAACCCTTAAACTCTTCAAACATGTACGCCTTTAAAATAGTAAAGGCATTTTTCCTGACAGGGTTAATATCCTCATCATATCCGGCAGTTTCGGGCTCTGAGATGTTGCACTCAAACACAACAAGCGAATATCCGCCCAGGAAACAATCAAGTTTATATTTTGAAATAATATTTTCCGCCTCTTTGCCCCAGATAAAACCATTTAACAAATCTGAAATAAAGCGTTCTTTTTTGATATCGTCAAGCTGCTTGTTCACATTCTGAAAATCCACCGCACGCTGAAGGAGGAATTCAAGCTCATCTTCCTTTTTATCCTGGTCATTTACATAACCGAACTTTGCCAAAAGATTTTTCATCGGTTTGTAAAGCAACACAACTAAGTAGTAAGAAAATACTGCCGAAAGCACAAGCCATAAAAGGCAAATAATAAGTACTCTTAAAACACCAAAACTCTTAAAATCCTCTGCAAGACTTAAAAATGTCACATTCCCAACAGTTGCCGAAACACCATAGTAAATTGTAGCATTATCCTCTTTATTTCTTTCACGGTTAATGACGCCAACCGGGGTGTACTCCGACATTCTAAATGTTGATATCTCCTCGTCTATACCCTCGCCAAAATCCACATCCTTTTGCGACGGATCAAAAAAAACAAGGTAATGACGATCATCATTTGTGTTTGAAATAATTTTCAGGCTATCATTTTGTATTCTCAAAATCGCAAAAAGATAGGAGGAATCATCATAGACGCGTTTTACTGCAATAAGAATCTCATTATCATTTTTACCCTGCCCTACAACCTTTGTATAATCGCCCTCCTGCGTATCCCCCTCGAACTTTTCGCCTATTTCCGCAAGCGTTTTGCCGTACTGGTCATAAAATTCGTCTGCTGTAATAACAACATTTCCGGTAACAACATAATTGTTTTTTATCGCTGAAAGCATTATATCTATATTTAAATATGCCGCTTCGGTTTCATACTTGGAGATTTTAATGAACAAATTATTCAGCAAACCAAAATCGAACGTATTATAATCCTCTGAAAAATGGGCAAACCTTTTAGCTTCGTCATACTCAAGCATAAGCCTGCCAACAGTCGCAGCGGTACTTAGCGAACTGTCCATCCTGCTTTTTTCGCTTTCAAAAAACATCACATTCTGGTTAACATAATCATTCTTCATTCTATCAACCTCTGAAGAATGCAAAAACAGTATAATAGATTCACCCAGTATCACCAAAATAACAAAGTAGGGAATAAACATTGTCCAGAAATATTTTCTGTATTTTATCATAAAATCCCCTCCTTTATATTTTAAGAGATTTTATTATACCACATAAAAATCTCAAAGTCAAATAGCGAATATCTTTTTTAAGTGTATCCAAATTTTACATATAAAAAAAGACGCCGGCATCTATTTTTACTCCCTGAACTGCTCCAATTTGTGCAGGCAACACAAATTGGAGCAGTTAGGGTTCTGTTCACCCACGCCAGTGTCTTTTTTCTTTTATAATTATTTATACTCTGCCAAAACCGTCACAATCTCAAACGGTTTTATTTCAAGCTGTACGCTGTTATTTTTAACTGCTATTTTCTTTTGCCTGTTTTCATTAAGGTCGGCAGAATAACAGCATTTTACATCAAACCCGAAATCAAGCTTTACCTTGCTCCTCTTATTGTGTGCCTCATACATTCTAAACACAATTGCATCGCTGTCTTCCGCTTTTTTTACAGTATCTATAATCACGTTATCCGAATCAATCTTAACTAGCGAGAAATTGCTGCCAAGCTTCCCGTCCGTATTTGCCGACGTTTTTACAGCATACATTGGCACATTCAGGCTATATGCTTCTTCAATTGTTTTCCCGCTCCTGTGATTACCTTTATGCGGATAGAGCGAATATACAAACCTATGCTCACATTTATCTGCTTCAGGATTCGGATATGTCGCGCTTTTTAACAATGTTATTCCCATATTGCTGCCTA
>CALXUL010000263.1 GCA_944391635.1 uncultured Clostridia bacterium
TAATCCTCCTCACAACTAAATTCAAATGTGATGCAGTAGGTTTTTTCTTCTTCTGGTTCAAGCATTTCAAGGATTCCGTTCTTTCGCATAATATCACGTCCGTCCGGGAGGCAGTTTCCGGGTTCTAAACCAAGAACATACTCATATTCGCCCATCATTTTCCATTCGGTAAAATATTTTAGTTCATCTGCGTCATACCGGATATTAACACCCTTTTTAATGTTTTCGTTGTAAATGGATACACAGCTCTTTCCGGAAAGTGTATGATAATAGCATTTCTCCTCATAACCTTTTTGCGGGCTTTCCATAATAAGACAATCCGAAAGACCTTCTTTTGAATGTTCGTTCCTCGGTGTAACTTTGTTGGAGGGGATTGTTACCTTTGCAGCCTCCGATAAAAGAGGATAGCCCATATTACAGTGATAGAGAATTTCAAAAGGCGCGGTAGCCGAGCCGATATTTTTGATTCGGTCAGTCATATGTATTTCATTTTTATCAAGCGGGCATACATATTCGCGGCAAAGAACTAATTTATGCGAAAACAGCGCAGCGTCGCGGACTGTAAGATTTATGTGTATTTGATTATTTTCGATGTGATAGCTGAAAGTTTCACAGGGGGTGTTTGAAATAGTGCCGTGAAGGGGCAACTCTTCGCCGTCATCAATACAAGGCGTGCCTACTGCCGTAAGCCCGCAGGTTGTAAAAAATCCGGCTGTAAAAGATTTTAAAAAGCCATTGCCGACATTATCATAGTATTTAGGCGAAACATAGCCACAAGGGGCAAAATACCCCATATTATCGCCTTTAAATACCAGCCGTGAAATATCTCCGCACCGGTCCAAAGAGATTTCAAATTCAAGTCCCAGCCCGTTATTTACCGATAAAATACTCATTCCATCAGCTTTTCCGCCCACAAGGCGCATTTGCCGTACGCCGTATAGCTGCAATTCATTTCCAATATATTTATTCATTTTTATCCTCCTCTAAAATATCTCTGACTGCATTATATATTTTTTTGTAACGAGAAAATATCATCATATGTTTTTGATGCTTTTCCGGGTCAGGGAAATAGGTTTTACCTTCTTTTACCATAATGCGTTTAGCTTCTTTTAAATCATTAAAAATACCGGCGCAAATACCCGTAAGCATTACCGTACCTGCTGCGCCGGCTTCCGGGGCGTCAAGGGCGGTAATGGGAATCCCCAAAATATTTGCTTTCATCTGAAGCCATACCGGCGAAGTTGCACCGCCGCCTGTCGCATAGAGCTTGTTTAAAACAATCCCTGAATCTTGGAGTATTTTAATATTTAGAAGCATTTCATAGGTTACACCTTCCATAATTGCCTTGTATATGTCTGGTTTTGTGGTCTCTAATGTTATGCCTAAAAACACAGCCTTGGAAAGAGGGTCCATATACGGTGTTGCAGCTCCCGAAAAATGCGGCATTACCAGGATGTTTCCGGGAGTGTTGTCAATTGTTTTATCAAGTTCTTTGTATGACATACCTTCTGAAAAAGTATCTCGAAACCATTTTACGCAGGATCCTCCTGAAAATGAAAATGCATAACAAACATATTTGCCGTCGTCTATATATGGCACTACTGCATAGCTGTTTTCATAGATTTGTTTGTTTTGCGGGATTTTATCAAAAACTGGGGTTATGCACTCGACAGTTCCTGTGCCGTCAACAGCAAAGCCGTCTTCAAATGTTCCGGCACCCACAGCCGCTGCAACCTGGTCATGACAGCCATTTACTATAAGTGTATCATAAAGACCGAGTTTTTCGGCTATGTCAGCTTTTACTTTCCCTGCGGCTGTTCCGCTTTTTACAACTCGAGACATTTTTGATATTTCAATTTCTGCTATATCAAAGAGTTCTTT
This sequence comes from uncultured Clostridia bacterium, assembly GCA_944391635.1. Taxonomy (GTDB): domain Bacteria; phylum Bacillota; class Clostridia; order UBA1381; family UBA1381; genus HGM11525. The sequence continues at coordinate 1,882 of CALXUL010000263.1, forward strand.
GCTCCAGTTATATTTTTTTATATCAAAGCCCATGGTTCTTGCAGCAAGAGAACGGTCAATCTGAGCAGAACCGGTCAGCAGGTATATTATAAAATCTTCAAAAAGCATAATTCTTGCTGCACGGTTATAGATGTCGGGTCTGTGTTTTTTTATCCACATTATTTTAGGAAGGCTGTACATAGGATGGGGTTTTACCCCGGCAATTTCCATTACCGCCTGCGGGTTAAAGATTTTTGCTTCGTCTGTGCCTCGTGGGTCGGTGTACAGCATTGACAGGCATAGGATATTATCGCATTCATCAAGCATCACAAATGTTTCACCAAATGTTGTTACCCCTATAGCGTCAATATTACCTATAATATCGGTGGTTTTTTTAATAATTGTTTTTACACCGTTCCATATTAGCTTTGCGTCAATTTCGTGTTCTCCGGCGCATCTGTTTATTTCATATTCTGCATATTCTTTATGTAATAATATGCCGTATTCATCATATACCGTAAGCTTGCAGCCGGTTGTTCCGACATCAATCCCTCCAATTTTCATAAATTACACCTCAATACTTACAACATCATAGCCAAGGTAATATTTAAAAGCTTCTTCCAAAATGGCTTTTACCCGACCGTTTGCAACCGTCGTATGATGTTTAAACCCATACCTTGCAAGTTTTAAAAGCTTATTCTGCAAATCGGGAATTTTTGCCACACCTCCGCAGCCGAAAAATTCTTTTTCAATATCGTCATCGGTAAATTCGCCCTCATCAAAATAAATAGTATTTTTACCGTCTTCTGTTTTGCAGTTTGAAAAAGTCATTGGAAAGGCGGCAATTCTGCCTTCGTTCGTGCCCCAGCCGCTTCCGGGGTCACCTTTTTCAAACATCTTGTGAGGCGTGACTGTGCCTTTTGATTTCATAAGCTTCTGCGCGGTTGAGCCGCAGTGGAAGAGAATCACTTTATCAGGGTCATCGCCGTAATTATTGTTCCAGTCAAGACAAGCGGCAGGACCGTTTGTTGCAAGAGATAATGCACGCATGGTAATTGCAGAACACATGTCTATTTCGCATGATGCGGTAATGCCTCTGTCGTTAAGTTCTGACAGAAGCACGCACGGGCAAACTCTTAAATATGTTTCCATCTCGTTCCAGCATCTTAGCGCAATAGCGTCAAGATGATAATTTTTGATATATTCATCAAGCACAACACTGATTTTTGCAAGCATTATCTTTTTGTCTTCGGGAACATTTGAAAAATCAGTATATTTTTCAAGCGTTATTTTTTTTGCTATAACTTTTTCGTCGTTGTCATTTTTTGCTCTTACAAACTCAAAAAGTTCTGATAAATCAAAACATTCAACATTAATTCCATGACGCTGCATTGTAAGCTCATCAAAACGAACGGTTTTAAATGCAGTTGTTCTCGCGCCGATGCAGCCTATGGTAAAATATTTCATGCCTTTAACAACGCGGCAGATAGCGGCAAAATCATTAAGGTTTTTATTAAAGGCTTCGGAAAGAGGATGTACAACATGCGGTTTCATAACGGTGTAAGGTACTTTGTACTGTTCAAATACATCTGTTACCGAGAATTTCCCGCAGAAGGCGTCACGCCGGTGTTTAAAGTCCATTTTTCCTATTTCATCCGGATAAGCCTGCATAAGAATCGGAACACCTGCGTCTTTTAATGCGTTTATTGCCCCATTTTCGTCTATAAAAATGGGCATACATAAAATCACCCCGTCAAATTCTCCTCTGTGGGAGTTTAGCCATTTGGCATAAATCAGACCTTCGTCACGAGTTTCAACAGCGCCGTAGCGTGTTGCGGATTTGTCCATAATAATATAATCATATCCTGCACCTGTGACTGCGGCTATCATTTCATTTCTGGCATCTTCAATAAGT
>CALXUL010000264.1 GCA_944391635.1 uncultured Clostridia bacterium
CTTGCAAAGGATAACATTAGAATAAACGTGATAACAGAGCCGGTTATAATACCTAAGATGTACTTTTTGTTTTTCATAGAATCCCTTCTTTCGTATAATTTAGTTTCATAAATAGAGTTTGGCAAAAATAATTTTGCGATTGCTTTTATATATAAATCATAAACCGAAAGCGTGATTTTGTCAATAAAAAACAATATTATAAAACGGGGGATTCTGTGGCTATCATAAGTATATTAAGTTTATTTTATTATACTACCATGGCATTTTACAATACAGCCGCTTTTTTGTAAGGCTTTTGCAAATTCAAGTATTTCATTCTCGGTTGGTCTTTGAAAGACTGTTGTATCTTTTCTTCCTAACTGTTCGGATTTGGAATTGCCGTACGGATGGTAGGGGAGCAGTTCAATATACTCTGCATTATTTAGTTTGCTGAATATATTTAAAAGATTGTTTATATGCTCTTGATTCATATTTATATTCGGAATTATTATACACCTCAAAATTATTTTGCCATTCATAGAGTCAATATTGAATAGATTTAATAAAATATCCTGAAGTGCGGCGCCGGTATATTGTTTTAGGCGCTGTTTGTTGGTATCCTTTATATCAAATAAAAAATAATCCACATTGTTAACAAGCTTTTCAGCTAAATCTGCCGGAAAAGCACCGCACGTTTCAATACAGGTTGAGATGTTTTCGGATTTTGCGGCATCAAGCAAATATAATAATCCCTCTTTTTGAAAAGTCGGCTCACCGCCCGATACCGTAAGCCCGCCCTCTTCGCCGTAAAATTCCAAATCCTTTTTTACAGAAGCTATAATATTTTCTGCCGAAACATTTTTGCCCGATATTGTCAACGCACCTGTAAAACAGCAGCTAACACATTTACCGCAGCCAATACAGGTTTTTCTGTCAAAAACTCGATTTGGCAGCAAGCTTTGCGCGCCGACAGGGCATACGCTGACACACGCCCCACAAGATATACATTTGCCGGCAAGGAACATTATTTCAGCGTTGGGATTTTTTGTTTCGGGATTATGGCACCAAGCGCAATTGAGCGGACAGCCTTTAAAAAAAACAGTAGTCCTGATACCCGGTCCGTCATGCATACAAAAACGCTGTATATCTGTAATCATTATGTTTTTATCATTTGTTTTCATTTATTATCATATCCTGCCATTCTTTGCACAGTGTAACAAAACGCGCATTCCAGCCCGATACACGAACCGATAATGTTTGATAATTTTCAGGATGTAACTGCGCTTCTTTCAGAATTTCTTTGTCCTGAATATCGGGCTGGATGAAATATACTCCTAAAGCTACAAAGCCGCGCAAAAGTCCCATTATTGCATTTAATCCGTCATCGCCTTCAACGCTTGACAGAAGTAATTTTACATCAAGAGCTGCACCGGTTACCATCTTAGATAAATCACCTTTGCAATATGAACGGATAATTGCTGTTGCTCCGTTGCAGTCGCTGCCCGGCGTGGGAGAGTAGTTTGGCGCCAAAATTTCACCTTTTTTATGACCGTGTGCACTGGCAAGCCGACTCGGCATCCATTCTAACTGCCTGCCAAAGGTGCTGACTCCGGCAGGAAATGCATAGTCACATCTGCCGTCAAGCAATCTGCAAGCTTTGGCAAAGTCTGCCAGAATGCGTACAGCTATATTATCACATTCATCATTATCGTTGCCGTAATAAGAATAGTTGTTTAGAATGTAGCGGCGATATATTTCATATCCATCCCAGTTGTTTTTAAGCATTTTAAGAAATTCGCTTAGGGTTTGTTTTTTTTCGTTAAAAACGAATTTTTTTATTGCATATAAGCTGTTTACTGTATCAGGCAAACCGCCGATATGCGGCGAAATAATATTATATACCGGACCTCCTTCAAGATAAGAAACGCCTTTTTCAATACATCCTTCCTCAAAGATTGAAACAGCGGTACAGGGCGTCATAGGTTTATGCTGCAAGATCGCTTTGGAGTCATCGGTAAAAAACAATTCGTTTGATATGTTATGATAAATGTTTATGACTTTTTCTGTGAGGTCTTGGCTGAACTTATTATAAAGCTCCTCGAAATTCTCAAAATGAGCAGTACCGGAGTAATTATCGAGCGTTTTTTGCTGAAGAATTTGTAGACAGTCAAACGGAATATAGCGGAAAAATGTTTTTCCGGGGATTTGTACCTCCCAACATCCGTCATTGGCGAATTTCCAGACATCCTGGGGCGGGTAACCGTATTCGGTCAGAGATTTTAAAATCAAGTCTTCATTGTAGAAAGCTAAAATACCGCCACCAAAACGCAGCACTTCCGATGCGCGCCGCAGCAATTTTTCGGGGGTGTTTTTGCTGAGTCTTATCGTGGTGGGAAAATCGCTGATGCCAAGCTCTTCAATGATGTCAAGAACTAAATATGTCACCTCATTTGTGATGTCGTTGCCGGATTGGTCTGTTCCGGATAATACGATATTTTGATAATGCTGCGCATCACCGCTTTCATAGTTGCCGCCTTTAATCCATTCACAGCCTTTTATAAAGAAATGCGCAAGAATTTCACGGGCTTTGTCGAGAGTAAGTGTTTTGTCAGCTAAATCCTTTTTCAGATAATCGCCCAAAAGCCAATCAATCCTGCCGATGCCGGGCCAGTTACCGCAAAGCCGTAAAAACGCAAAGGTAAACCAGATACTTTGTACTGCCTCATAAAAATTCCGTGCAGGACTAAAAGGAACCTGCAAAAGATTTTGTAGGTTTTTTTCATATTTACTATCCTTTTCCAGAGACAAAATATACCGCTTATGCCATAGGCTGAAACTATCAATCGTGGCAAGACAGCTATGTAAAAATTCAACTTTTCTCGTTTCGCTGTGCCGGGAGAGGGATTTATAAACATCATCGCGAATCCCGTTTATACCGCGCCTTAAAACTGTTTCAAAATCAACCGTAAGGTGCGAAACGCTTTCAAATATACAGTTTCCTTTATAAACTGCAGGGACTTTATGATATATAGCCATACCGAGCGTTGCGGCGCCGCTTATCATTTCGCCATCACAAATGCGTATCGGAGCTGTTTGGGCGATTTTGCGGATAATTGCATCATATTTCTCCAAATCACTCATTTGTTCAAAACCGACAATATCATCCATCAAAACAGACTCTGTTTTAGCAGTATCAAGCCCATAAACGTGCATAAGAGAATCATATGCAAACTGCCGTGTTGACTGGCAAAGCCTAATCGGGCGCTCTATTTTGCTTGCAGTATTAAATTTCATAATTACCACTCCTGTCTTGATTTGATTATATCAAAACCTTAAAAAAACACAATTGACATTACTATTACATACCTGTATAATACTATTAGATAGTTTATGGAGATGATGGCAGTGAATATTGAAAAGATAGATATTCTCGAGTGGCATTTTACTCCTTATTGTGAGCTAAAGACAGAGGGTCTTTGCCATGTTAAAGCCCTTCCGTATCTTTCGGTTGTGCAATCTATTGAAGGTTATTATGAAGCAAAAATGGATAATTCTCCAATATATCAAACTTCGGAGAAGGGTTTTTTGTTGCCTCGGCATTTGCAATGCAGAATCTTACACATCATTTATCCTCAAAAACGGGAAGGATGTTGATTAGATGGTTGTTTATAGATGTGAAAATTAATGACAGATATAAGCTGGAAGATATATTTGAGATGCCGATTATTTTGCCGCCAAATAGGCAGACAGAAGTAAATGACGCCTTTGATACTTTGAGCGGATTATGTGAGCTTTGTGATAAAATGTCGGTATTTTATAGGATTATCAAAATCCTTTTGCAGATTGCCGTTTCTGAAAAAAAGCCGCCTAATGCGGTTTTTAAAAAGGTGGCTGATTATATGCATGATAATTTTAAAGACAGACTTACAGTTCACGATTTGGCACAAATAGCAAATATGTCGGAATCGAATTTTTATCTTGCATTTAAAAAACAGTTTGGAAAATCACCGATTGCGTATCTGAACGGTTTACGGCTTACATTAGCGTCAAATATGTTAAAGTATAGTGATGAGCCGATCAGTGAAATTGCTTCGGCTGTGGGGTTTGACGATCCGTTCTATTTTAGTAAAATTTTTAAATCTGAGTTTCAGGTTTCGCCGCGGCAATACCGTAATAAGCATAATATAGAAAATATTTAGTATGAATTTAGAATATGGTTATTTATAAGTTAAAAACCGGCTTTGCTGTCTATGCAAAGCCGATTTTTTAATGAGCTGGTGCAAACTTAAAAAAATGCACCATAGCTTTTTAGTTTTTCCTGTATTGACGAAACGTCGGCATCCGAAACCTTGCAGTCGGTTTTTGCACACACGCTGATTGCTGTGCCTGCTGCTTCACCCAGAGTACAGCAAATTGGCATTATCCTATATGACGCTTGTGCTTCATGGGTTGACGATATACATCTTCCTGCGACAAGCAGGTTATCAATTTTTTGCGGACAAAGGCTGCGGTAAGGGATGGTATAATATTCATTTTCCTTAAAGTAATAGTGGCTTGTTCCGCTGCCCTCGGGGTTATGTATATCAATATCATAATTGCCGGCAGCAATTGCATCATCAAATTTGGTACAGTTTTTAAGGTCATATTCGGTCAAGGTGTAAAGTCCGTCTATCATGCGGCTTTCACGTACGCCTATCTGTGGCGCCGAGGCAAGCAGTACGCTGTTTTCAAAGCCTTCCACATTTTCCTTTAAGAAATTATAAAGCTCATATTCCTGTTGTCTTGCCATGCGTTCCGCATCGCTTACGTCAAAAGTATTGACGGGGCATTTTTTGACAATTCTGGTAGAGTTAAGGTGTATCACGCCGCCGGCAACATGCGGAAAATGCAGTATGTCTTCGCGCGGATTCTTTATTTTGCCGTCAGCTCGCATTTTTGCGTAAAGCTCATTTGCCTTTTTCCAGACTTCTGCCGTAAGTTTTGATGTATCAACACCGGCAATTCTGAAACACAGAGTCATTGGCTGGCAGAGGTTATCCTCTTTTCGCCCGATATGATAGGGGCAACCTGCAAGAGCTGATAAATCTGCATCTCCGGTAGCATCAATAAAATAACGCGCTTCAAATTTCAGATGCCCTGATTTTCCTGCTGCACTCACGCTTTTTATCTTTCCGGCGTTTGTTGCTGCTTTGGTTATATATGTATGGAATAAAACTTTAATATTATATTCTTCGGTCAGTTCATCAAATACCAGCTTTAATAGCTCCTCATTAAATCCATGCTTGTTTTTCATCAAGGCTCCATGTTCGTCAAGCCGCTTTAAAATATCGCAGAAAAGCCCCGCTGAAATCATTCGTTCGGTGCCGTCAATTTTGACATGGTACTGCATAAACGGGTTTACATAGCAACTGCAAGCCGCACCGCCAAGATAACCGTTCTTCTCAAGGATTAAGACACTAAGCCCCTCTCTTGCCGCAGCCACCGCCGCTGCAACGCCGCTAAAACCTCCGCCGGCAACTATAAGATCATACATG
>CALXUL010000265.1 GCA_944391635.1 uncultured Clostridia bacterium
TATTTTAACTCCTACCGAAAAGAGCTGAAATGAATACAGAATAAAGGTTCTATACAAATGGTATGTATGCCAATGGTAAGAAAACTGATGTATGAACTGAAAAAATAGATTCCAGAAAGCTCTGGTAGAGGTGGCAGATTATCATATCTGGTGATCTTAAGAGAGCGCTCCATTGAAAGTGGAGTGGATACCTATCGGAAGAGTAAACAGTGCGTTAGTGGGGCTGAGAAAGAAAACATCGGGGAGGGTGAACGGAGGGCTAAGGAAAGTGACAAGGTGCTAGAGTATATAGTTGTGTAGAAATGTTATTACAGTTTTAATGAAAGGAAAGAGATTGTGTTATGCGATATAGAGCAGATGATGTTAGTTATGAATTAGTTACAGTATTTGGTCGAGAAGCAATATTTTCGTGCGACAGGATAGAGCGTGATAGCGTACCAAAAGGATTGTATCAGTATGAAGTCAGACATGATGATTGCTGTCAGGGAATCCCCTGTGAAGTCACAAAAGGGATTCTGGTAAACTTTTGGGGGACGCTACTTACCCGTGAAGCGATAGCAGAAGTGGAGGAGTACGGATATCGTTACATCATGGACGATGAATAGAAAGAGGGAAGTACAAGCTGTATATTGAAAGAATGGATAGAGGGAGAAAAATTAAAATGAGCAAGAACATATGTAACAATAAAAAAAGACATTGTCTGAAAGACATGAGAGAATATGTACCAGAAGAAAAATGGAAAAGTTTTATGTGTGAAATAGATCAGTTGATAAAAGATCAAGAAGAGGAGTCTTTTATAGCAGGATATTGTTATGCAATACAAGTTTTGCAGGATGGGTTAAAAAAGAAACCTACATAGAAAAAGATACTGAGGGTGTAAAACTCTCAGCATCTTTGCATTAAATGTTTGCGTCTGTGATATCCCTGATAATCTGCTGAATGTGGGCAAGCTGAGTTTCAGTTAGCCCCGTGATTTCAATATATCTTCTGTCATCAAGTTCCAAAAGAAAATCTGTGCTGACAGAGAAGAACTTAGAAATTTTAATCAGCATATCTATGGATGGAAGGATGTTGTTATTTTCCCAATTTGAAACGGTTTGCTTTGAAACGGTGAGTTCCTTTGCTAACTGAACTTGAGAAAAATTATGTGCAATTCTTAGACGTTTTATAATATCTCCAAACATATATATTCTCCTCTAAAACTAAAATACTAAACAGAAACACCATTTACAAAATACAAAAGTATTGATATAATAGACGTATATAAAAAGGAGGTTGTTTTATGGGACTTTTATTCGGAAACAAAAACAAAAAAAACAATAAATCATCAAGCGGAATTTCTGCTAACAGAAAGACATTTCGATGTGCAAATTGTGGTAGACCACAAGTGGTTACCTACTATGGCAATAATGATTCTTGGACATGTCCGTCCTGTAAACACAAAAATTGGATATAACAGTTTTTGGGTATGAAAGATTATTATGATATATTAGAAATAAATGAAACAGCATCTACCGAGGTTATTAAGGCAGCATATAGAGCTCTAGTAAAAAAATATCATCCGGATAATTATGAATTAGAAAATGAAGATATAACAGAAAGAATGGCAGAATTGAATGAGGCATATGCGGTTTTATCTGATGAAAAGAAGAGAAAAGATTATGATATACAATATACAAGTATAAATAGTCAAAAAAAGAACGAAACCATAAACCTGAATCAACTCCATGTACTTCTGAAGAACAAAGCAATCATAAAACAAAAAAAGATGGATTTTTTACTAGCTTTATAAAAACGGTAGGAGAAGAAATGTTAAATACATTGGCAGAAAATCAAAATGTGTTTAACTCGGCATATGCAAAAGGATGCACTATGGAAGATACTCATTTAATAAGAATATATAAATCTTCAACCGGTATACGACGAAATGAATATGGAAAGGTATTAGAAGAAAGAGGAATTTTGAGAAGAGATAAAGAGGGAAGATTGATTCCGACATATAGTTATAGAAACTATTTTTTCTAATATTATCAAGACAAATTTTAGAAAAGCAGGGAGAGTGATCTTCCTGCTTTTCTCATGTAAAATCTCTGATTTTCAGTGACATATTATCATAGTGAAAGCAACAGGTAGAATCCAATCACGGGTTCTGCCTTATTTTATTGCAAGAAAGGAGAGGATGGGCATGAAAGGAATCCAGATTGCGGTTGTTCTGCTTGGATGCGGAATCAAGTTGTTAGAAGTAATTGCCGATGAGTAACAAGTAAAACAGGAACAAGAGGAATGGAAAACATAGAAAATGATTCGGACAAAGGAGGAATTTATTATGTCAGTAAATGTGGAAAGTATGTTTTATGTAAGAAAAGCACCGTGGCACGGACTTGGAACAAGAGTAATTGAGGCTCCAGATTCAGAAAGGGCGCTGATCGCGGCAGGCTTGAACTGGGATGTAGTACAGGAACCAATCTACACGCAGGAAGAGGAACTGATTAATGGCTACAAGGCAAATGTCCGGGATTCTGATCGGAG
>CALXUL010000266.1 GCA_944391635.1 uncultured Clostridia bacterium
TTTGATGATTTTTTAAGCGAGCACCCCGTAAGATTCGTTATAGATGCCTGCGGGCAGTCCTCAAAAGACAATGGAGTTATAAATGTGCTTGACGCTCTTTATGAAAACGAGGGGGCAAAGTACGACATTGTATATAAGAGCGGAAAAACAAAACTGCCGTTTATTCCGCGCCGTCCGGGCGGCGGTGAGATTTTAAGAAACATATTTTATTATGATGGAGAAAATAAATATACCCTAAAAGCAAGAACGACTATATTTTCTAATGACGATGAGGATAAGGCCGGAAATAAAACCGAGAGCGGGATAATCGGACATTTTGAGAAGTGGAACGATGCATTAAAAAGATATGACTATGTATATGATGAGAGTCCCATATATGGATATTTAGATGAAAACGGAGAAGATATAGCAAAATTCGGATATAATGTTTACCCTCAGTATTCGTGTACAGCTATAAGGCTTAATTATATAGGAATTTTGACGGGAGCGGAGAGTGCGGATAATTTTTGCCTATACCAAAACAGGGCGTATCTGACAACGGTCGAAAAGGAATTAATATATTCCGGGCTTGGACGATACACTGACTTTATGCCGGAGAGTGAGGCGGACGGCGGGTTTTTATCTATCGGCGAAGATGAGGATATAGAAGCTCTGACAGAGTATTCCAATTCGCTTTTGGCTTTTACGAAAACAAAAACATATATCTATTACGGCGCAGGCTCTGATATGACGCTTTCGCGCGTTATAAAAAATGCTGGGTGTATTGACAAAAACTCTATTGCAGAATGCGGAGGAAACCTTATATATTTATCGAATAACGGGTTTTATGCCTTTTCGGGTGCAAATCCGCAAAAAATATCTCAGAAGTTAACCGAGACTTTTAAAAATGCTGTTGCTGTTTCAAAAGATGATAAATACATAGTATGCGCAAAAAATGATATAACAAAATACCTGATGTTTGATATAGCCTATGGATGGTCGGTTTTGACATCTGATACAAAGGCTGAGGGCACAACCTTTGACGGGAAGTTCTGTTCCGGCGCAAAGGTTTTTGAGTTTGAAGGTATTAAAAGTTCGGATTGGGTATACTCATCAAAGGATTTATTTGAAAGTATTATGACCGACAAGGGCATAAATGAGATTTATGTACGGGCTAAGCTTTCGGGAAGTATGAAATGCGAAGTGTTCGCGGACGGGGATTTGGTATATGAAAGAGAGGTTACATCTTTAGGTGAAAAGCCGGAAATATTCCGTTTCCCCTGCCGGTTTGTTCACAAAAACTTTTACAGAATTCGTCTTTCCGGCACCGGCAGCGTAACGCTTTATTCGATTGAAAGATTTGCATACATAGGAGGTCTTAAAAGATGAAGTACGAAAAGCTAATAGATAGAATTGACAAGTTATATCCGAACGATTACAGCACTGAAGAAAAACTGTCTTTTATAGATACGGTGAATGCCGATATTGAAAAAAACATAGTTAAAAGCAACAGTCAGCCGCGCCCGGCAGAACTTGAAGGGTATACGGCCGTACCGTCTCCGTATGAAGATTTATATATATACTACATACTTTCACAGATTGCATTTTACCAGCGTGACTATGAGGCATACTCGCAGTATATATCTTTATATGCCGCAAGATACAATGATTATATGGCTTACTTTATAAGGGCAAACGGCGGAGATCATAGAAGGCTTAAGAATTGGATGGTGTGATATGAAATACAAAGGGATTTTGAGTGAAGAGTTTATACAAAAAGCTTGGGATACATATATAAGATACCGTTCTGACAAAGAAAGGCTGCAGACAAGGGTTGCGGAAAATGTGAGGGCTTACACAGCCGCGTATACTTTGGCTTATGATAAGGAAAATAATGAGACGATACCTAAAACCGCATATATCCTGACCGCAGTTGAAAACAAATATGCGGACTATCTTGACAACTTCCCGGCACCTAATTTTCTGGCGCGCGAGGAGAGCGACGAAAACGCGGCAAGGATTCTTTCAAAGATTATGCCTGTACAGCTTGAAATGTCCGGATTTTCCGATGCATACAAAAAAGACATAAGGCAAAAGCTTATATGCGGTACCGGAATTTACGGCGTATTCTATGACGCAAAAGCTGATAATATCATAATTAACAGCCTTGATTTTTTGTCGGTGTTTGTGGATATGAATATAAAGGACATACAAAAATCAAAGTTTTTATACATTGCCAATATCGTTGACAATGATATTTTAAAGCAGAGGTATCCGGAATATTCAGAGCTTTTTGCAGGTGATGTATCTACAATTGGGTATGAGAAAAACAAGACAGTATATGACGCATCCGAAGTAATCGACTGCTACTATAAAAAAGACGGGAAAGTGCATTTGATTAAATTCTGTCAGGAAGAGGTTATAGCTGCAAGCGAGGATATTAAAGAGTACAAAGACGGTATGTATGACAGCGGTCTTTATCCGGTAGTATTTGACAATATGTACCCGGAAGCTGACAACCCGTTCGGGTTTGGGACGGTGGATATAACAAAAAATCCTCAGATGTATGTAGATAAGCTTGACAGTGCAATTTTAAAAAATGCGTTTTTAACGTCTAAAAACAAATACCTCATAAACCGCAATGCAGGTATAAATATGGATGACCTGTCTGATACGAGAAAGGAAATAGTAGAAGGCTCTAACATTTCAGAAGAGGCTTTTCGTGTAATTGAGTTTGGACAGCTGTCAAACGGTGTAATTAACTACCGCAACCAGAAAATAACCGAATTAAAAGAAGTATCATCAACAAGGGACGTATCAACCGGCGGAGCGGCAGGGGGCGTTACGGCAGCGTCTGCCATAACCGCACTTCAGGAAGCCGGAGACAAGCAGTCGCGTGCTGTTATATCCGACAGCTATGACGCATATAAAAAGATAATCAAAATGGTAATTTCACTTATGCGTCAGCACTATACAAAAGAGCGTATATACCGAATTACCAACGAGGACGGCACAACAGCTTATACAAGATTTTCAAGAGAACAGCTTATAAAGGCAGTCCCGCAGCGTGACGCTTTAGGGTTTGCTATTGATACAAAATACAAAAACATTGACTATGACATAGAGATTGTACCGCAAAAACAAAACGCTTTTAGGCGTGAAACAAATAATCAGACTATTTTAGCACTTTGGAACAACGGGTTTTTCCTGCCGCAGAATCTTGATATTTCGCTTATGGTTCTGCCGTTTTTCCAGTTTGAGGGCAAAGACAGCCTGATTCAGGCAATCAGTGAAAAGAACGAGGAATTAAAACAATCCCAGGCTATGGCGCAGAATATGGCACAGGAAGGAGCGGCAGGAGTATGAAGTACAAAAGACCCGGCAGATCAGGAAACACGAAAGCGGATATAAATTTTTTATATGATTTCCTTTTTGAATTTTTACAGCAGCTTGAATATAATGAGGAAGTTGTAAACAAAGCATTAAAAGAACTTAGAAAAGAACAGGAGGTAAAAAATGCTGACTGAAACTGAATTTATAAAAACAAAGCCCAAAGGCGCATTGGAAAGCTTAGGTAAGGCAAAAAACGAGCAGACAGATGATTTTGCAAACAGCATTGTAAAAAACACACCCGGCAGTGCAGTAAAAAAAGTTGTTACGGCAGCATCGAACGGTATGACAGATAGTTCGGGCAGTGTTATGACAAAACCGAGAAATGACAGCCCAGCAAACACACAAAAAGGATATGTAAAATCAAACGTGCCATATGATCAGGCTTCCGGCGGCTGGGGTGTGCGCGCGCTTATGGAGAATGCAGGGCTTGACTCTAACAAAATAGGTTATGACGGAGAATATGTGACATATAACGGCAGCAGGCTGTTTGCACCGAGTGTAAATATCGCAGGCACTACATATGCGCCGAAAGCTACGGTATATAATGCCATAAACCGCGCGGCAGCTATCGACGGCGACGAGCTTATACAGATTTCCGACTATAACAACAAATACGGAATTACCGACGCTTTGGGATATAATCCGGCAACAGGTGAGGTAACCCTTGCAGGAAAAAGCGTGCCTTATGCGTATATAGACGATTCAGGCAGAGCGTGGGTCAGAAAATCCGATGCGGACAGGATGTATTCTGATTTGGCGAACGAAATGAATATAAAGGATAACGAACGCTTATTAGAGGACTACAAGACCGAGATTGCTAAAAATCAGAATGAGATAGATTCGGCAATAGAGCGGATGCAAAACTACAGTATGACCGCGGCGGAGCTTGAAAATAATCCGTATTGGCAGGCATACAGGCAGATGTATTTAAGAGAGGGAGCAAGAGCGGCAAGCGACCAGCAGGCAAGAGCTTCAGCACAAAACGGCGGAAATCTGTCCTCTGCGGCTCTTGCTGCTGCCGGGAGCGTGCAGAATGATTATACCGAGGGGCTTATGGACAGACTGCCCGAAGTGTATGATACTGCTTATGAACAGTTTACAGCCGGGCTTAACGCACAAATAACCAACGCTCAGAACAAAATGCAGACTGCACAGAATATGTATGAAACCGAGTACGGCCAGAGTCTTGACAACCTTTCGCGCCAAAGGGAAGTTGCACAAAGTGCGTTCCAGCGTATGCTTAACACTGAGAATCTCGCACAGCAAAAAGCCGCAACCGACACATCAATACTTGACAACGCTATTAAAAGAGCACAGGCGGCAGGGGCTTGGGACGACAGTACAGCGGCGGTTTTGGGGATTAATAAAAGTGCGGACGGCACATACCCTGATATTAACGACCCTGAAATTAACCGCGCAATACGTATTCTCGAAGAAGTTACAAAGCCCGAGCTTGATTATCAGGCTAAAATCCAGCTTGAAAGCGAACTTAAAACATTGGAACAAAGCCATAAATTTAACTTAGAAGAACTTGCGGCAGCATATGGGTATGACTTGGGTAAAATCTCGGCTAATGCCGCAGAGGACAGAACGACACAAGCAATGAATAACGCATTTGAGCGGGAAAACAGCAGCATTGAACAGCAATATGCACTCGAGATGCTTGATAAGCAAGCCGCAATCGACAAGGAACAGGCTGATACTGAACATCAATATAAGATGGAAATGCTTGGTAAAGAAAATGAAGACGGTAGTATGGTGTTACCTGATGGAGAAAATGATCAGTCATTTTACGAACAAGTATACGGAACATATTTTAGTGGCGGGGCGAAATGAACAATATAATATGGCAGGGACAAAAGCGGCAGATGGATTTTATGGCGCGCGGCGAGTATGAGGCGTTATACGGCGGAGCGGCGGGCGGCGGAAAAAGTGAAGCGCTGGTTATCGAAGCTTTAAGACAAATTCACCTGCCGCACTACCGCGCGGTGTTGATACGCAAGACCTACCCGAAATTAGAAGAGCTTATATCAAAATCCTTAAGGTACTATAAATCGGTATCCCCCGGCGCAAAATACAACGCTACGCACCACGTCTGGAAATTCCCGTCGGGAGCTAAGATTTATTTTAGGTCAATGCCTAATAAGACAAGCTATCAGAATTTTCAAGGTCTAAGCTATGAATTTATAGGCTTTGATGAGTTGACTGAATTTACCGAAAAGGAGTATATGTATTTAATGAGCCGTAACCGTGCAAACGGCAAAGGCTCAAGAGTTTATATAAGAGCGACTGCAAACCCGGGCGGGATTGGCCATGCGTGGGTGAAAGCGCGGTTTATTGACGCAGGAGCGCCCGAGAAAACCATTATTGAAAAGAAGATCATAACCGACCCGGACGGCAACATTATTGAGACTGTGCGCGACAGGGTGTTTATTCCCTCTACCGTGTTTGACAACAAAATACTCTTGGACAATAACCGTGAGTATCTGGACAGTTTATCAATGCTGCCGGAAGCTGAGAAAAAAGCTTTTTTATACGGGGACTGGAACTCTTTTACAGGTCAGGTATTTACCGAATGGCGCGACCGTCCGGAAAACTATTTATCCGGTATAAACACACACGTTATCGAGCCGTTTGTTATTCCGAAACACTGGCGAAGATACAGAGCGTATGACTTTGGGTATTCAAAGCCTTACGCTGTTCTTTGGTTTGCGGTGGACGAGGACGGACGGGCGTATTTATACCGCGAACTTTACGGGTCGAGCGGAGCAAATATCGGAGTCAAGGAAGAAGCAAGCGTGCAGGCTAAAAGAGTAAGAGAAATAGAAAACGAGCTTGAGGGTGGGAATTATATATACGGTGTCGCTGACCCTGCTATCTGGGATGAATCATACGGAAAATCAAACGCAATAGTAAGGATGTTTGAAAAAGAAGGGGTATATTTTGAGAAAGCCGACAACAAGAGGCTGTCGGGAAAAATGCGGGTACATCAGCGTCTTGCGTTTGACAGCGAAGGCAGACCCGGGCTTTATGTTTTTAAAAACTGCTGCCAGACAATACGGACTTTGCCGAGTTTGGTATATTCACAAATCAATGTTGAAGATGTGGACACCGAGTGCGAGGACCATATATATGACGCGCTGAGGTATTTTGTAATGCTTCTGCCGCAGCCGGCGTTTGCACCGAAAAAGGAAGTTATAAAACACTGGACGCCTTTGGGCGAGTTTTAGGAGGTAAAAAATGGAGGTTTGGAAAGTTAATGACAGGTTGGGAACGCTTGCCAAGGAAAAGAAAAAGGAAGATGTGACAGGTTTTGAAGAAACGGTTAAAAGAGAAGAGGACCGAACAGGCATAACATCAGAAAAAAAAGATACATCGCCGAAAAAAGTAAAAAGCAATGCCTTTGTTTCGCAGTCGGGTTTTGAAAGCACAAAAAACGCCGATGATTTTATAAATACCAATTCACCTTTTGCCGGATACCGTATAACGTCAAAAACCGGGGCGAGAAATACGGGGATAGCCGGCGCTTCAACAAATCACAAAGGCATTGACCGGGCTGTACCAAAAGGTACTGAGTTATCACTTCCGATTGATGTTTCTTTTTATAAATCGGGCACCGACAGCGCGCGCGGGAACTGGATAGAGTTTAAGGACTCTGCCGGAAACATTCTGCATTATCAGCACTTGCAGGATTTCGGGAACTTCAAAAGCGGACAAAGTATACCGGCAGGGACTGTATTTGCACGCTCCGGAAACTCCGGGGTGGGTTCGGGTGCGCATCTGCACGAAGAGTATTACAGCCCAAATGGTGTGAACATAACCGAAAGTTATTGGAACAGGTACGCCGGGAGCGACTCAAGCGGTGCAGAGCCTATACCTTACACTGCATTTCATAAAACTGGATTTGAAACACCAACAGGCAAAAATATATTTAATAGTACAACAAACAGTATTGCACAAAAAGGGTACGGACCTTTTTCAGAGAGTGTGAAAAATGCAACGCCTTTTGAAAGGTATATGATGGTAAGGCAAAACCGCGAAAAAGCCCTGAAAGACAGCGAAGAAGAAAAAGAAAATGTACTTGAAAAATACGGCATACTTCCGGCAAAGGATACAAGACCTCTATATATAAAGCCGCTTGACGACCTATTAAATAAAGAGTCGGAATACTTTGGTGAGAAAGAAACAAATAAGAAAAATACATACCTTGAAAAACAGGAAAGTACAAAAGAAAATATAAAGGAAGCCGAGACCTACCGCACAGGCAGGCTAAGTGAAAGTGACCTGAAGACTGCGGAAGATAAGATATTGGAGTATGATACAAAAAAGAATCTTAACTATCATCTTATAAACTTACTTGAAAAAGCAGGGCTTAAAGAGAGCGGGAAAAACAGCCTTATTTCATCCCTCAAAGAGGGCGCGGTCCAGGACGCATCGCATACAGTATATATGACAGATGAGGAAAAGGAAATATACGCATATATATTAAAGACAAAAGGCGAAGATGCGGCGGACGATTATCTTGACTACATAGAGCCGGAAATTGAAAAAAGGTATGATACAGAAAAAATACAGCCCAATATAGAAAATGTAGAGGACATATCGCGAAAAAGCGCGGTTGCGGCAAACCTTTTAAATATGCTAACTCCTTTGGGTTCTGTGCCGGCGTATGTTAAGACCGCGCAAGCGGCAATACAAAACAGGTTTTTGCCGGGTGAGTATGCAGAGCTTAGAGAAACAGACCCAATGTTTCGAGGCGTGAGATACTCTGAGGCTATAAGCTCCGGACGGCTTACGGACGAGGCGGGAAAAGAAAAGGGCGGAGTTTCGGGCATACTTAACCAGGCAGCGCTTGGCATCTCAAGTTCTTTAGGCGGCGCACTGTCGGGCGGGCTTGGGATAATGGCAGGAGGCGCGGCAGGGTCTGCCGCTTACAATGCAGTAAAAGAAGGTTCTGACCCGGCAGAAGCTGCGGCATACGCGGCGGCACAGGGGATTATTGAATACGCGACCGAAAAACTGCCGTTTGAAAAAATGATGAAAGCTTTTAAAGCACCAAAAAACACCGTAAAGGAGTTTGTGGTTGAAGCGGCAAAAGCCGGAGGTATAAACTTTTTAGAGGAAAGCTCGAACAATATTCTGTCAAATATCGCCGACCAGATAATACGCGCCGACCGTTCGGAGTTTGCAAAGCGTGCAAAAGAGTACACCACTGCCCGTATAAACAGCGGCGAGAATGAGAAGGACGCGGCAAAGGCGGGAGCAAAAGACGCATTTATAGATTTATATATAAAAGATACAATTATTTCGGGTATTGTCGGCGCGCTGTCGGGTACAGGTCAGACGGCTCTTATGGGTGCGGCAGGCGATATAAGAAATACTATAAGAGTATATCAAAGGAGCGGAATTTTAGACACTGCGGAGAAACTCGGGTATAATGTTGAGATTACAGATAGCAAGGTTTTAGATGGATATGTAGACCCCGACACAAAAACCATATACATAAAACCCGGAGGGAAAAACCCTTGGAAAACGATTTTAAAGCACGAGATATCGCACATCATATCCGAAAGTCCCAAATATCAGGAAATGATTGACACTGTAAAACGTGATATGCCGCGCGAGTGGGACGCGATAGAAAAGAGGGTGCGCGCAAGGTATGACCGGATAAATGCTGCACTTTCAGAATTGGGACTTGAAACCTTTGAGGTAAATGATGAGATAATATTACAGGAGACCACGGCGGAACTGGGTGAAGTATTAAGAAATGAGCGGTACATACGTAATTTTGCAGTTGGTGAAAATATGCCGCTTGCTATGAAGTTTTTAGAATTTGCAAGGGACGCAGGACGTGACGCAAAGGCGAAATTTCAAAGCACGAACGGCTGGGACACCGCCGCAAGGCTTTGGGGTGAGGCACTCTATGACAATGTACAGGCTGAAAAGAAGGCAAACAAAATATCCGATGATGTAGATGCTTTGATTGATGCATACGGGCAGGATTTTGAAATGAGTTCTAAGCTTGCCGGAGAAATAGTTAAGATGGAAGAAGATATTGCCAAAGAACGGCAAAAGACACAGCAGGAAATGGAACAGCTAAACCAAACCGCAAACTATTTGCGTAATGAAGCTGAAGCTGCGCGAGGAGAGAGAGACCGCACAAACAATATTTTAAAAATCTATGAGGACGAAACCCAAAAAGCCTTTGATTTTAGAAGTATTGCGGACAGATTAAAAAAATCCACCGGTACAACGGTAACATCAAAAAAAATAGCTGTGGCTCTTGAGAATGCATACGACCGCCTGCAAGAGAGTATCAACAATGACAAAACGCGCGGCACGACCGGCGAAAAGGTATATAATGATCTTTATGAGCTTGCAAGAGAAATGTTAAATAATGCGTATATTACCGACAGCGAGATGTATGATAAATACCGCGACCTTATAACAAAGCTTAGAGAGGACGGCATATCGGTACCCGACAGCACAAAATCCGATATAGGCGATTATAACATATTCAGACAGCGGAATTTTAACCGCGTTAAGATTAACAATATCGGAACACCTGTTGACGTATATTATCAGGAGCTTAATAATATATATCCCGAAATATTCCCGGCAGATATTGTAAAGCCTACAGAACAGTTATTAAAGATTGTGAAAGTGAGAGACCAGCTTGACCCGAAAATCATAGATGACTATACCGAAGAGGATGTAAAAGATCTTCGGGACAGAATGTTTCAGGAACTATTTACCGATGAGTTTGACACTGAAAAATTTCAGTCGGTGGCAGAAAGATTATTGGATATGGTAAGAGCGGAAGAAAAGGAAAAATACGAGGCACAAAATGAGTATATAGAGTTTTTGAAAAACAGGAGCGAAGAAAGCAGAGTAGAGAAATTAAACCGGCAGATACAAAACGCTAAGCCGAAAGAGACAGAAGAAAGTCCGCTTTATGAGGTTACAGAACTTGAAAGTCCGTATTTAAACAGGCTGCTTGCGCCGGATATGAAATTGGAGCGGAGAACTACAGAGACCGGGAAAAGCGTTGATGTGGTAACCTTTAAGAGGACAACAAGAGAGGATTTAAGGAGAAATGAAACATATCAGAACTTGGTGCAGAGAATACACGCGAAGGGCGAGAGCGGAGCTTATAAAGACAGAGTTTTTATATATGATAATATTTGGAGGGGTGCAAGAAAATTCCTTGGTGAAAATGATTATCAGGTGTTTAAAGCTTTAATACTAGACTCACTTGAAGATGCTAAAAAGAATTATCTTGCATTGCAGCAGTTTTATACCGAAAAGCTTAATAATGAGATTGTCAAGGGCTTGGGAATCAAAAAAGATTCCGACCTTTCGGCAGCAGTGCAGTATTATGGCGAGATTATAAAGGGCGGTAACAGCATTTCAAAATATGGACCTGATGCCATACGTGCTCAGGAAATATATAATAAACTTAGCGATGCCGACAAAAAGAAAGTACAAAAAGCTGAGGAAATATTCCGGCAAATGTATGACGGGCTTATTGAGGCGGTAAATGACAGCCGCAGACAGATTTATCCGAATGCTGAAAAACGGATTTTTGAGATAGAACGAGAGCTTAAAAACATCTATCACGAGATTAATATTATTGACCTTGCTCTTTTAAATGGTGAGTTTGGAGATTTTGCGGATTTTTCTGCTATCGACAGGCTTGATATTAAAAAGGTTAATAAGGAAGAGCTAAAGCTGAGGCTCAAAAAATCGGCTGCTGAGCGGATTTCAAGGCTTGAAGAAATAATCAGAAATAAAGAGAAAGAGCTTTCCGAGGTTAAAAATAAAGAAAGTAAAAAATATCAGGCGATAGAAGATAGTATTAGCCGTAATCGTCAGAAAATAATTGAAACGAGTGAAGCTTCAAAAGCTAATGAAATTGAACTTGACAAGCTTATCTCTGATTTGGAATCCAAAAAGGGAGTAAAAATGGAAGAACTTAAAAAGAAACTTAATGACCGGCTTCAAGATCTTTATAAACGGCAAAAAGACCGTATAGAGGAATTAACCAATGGAGACGTTTCCCGCGGAAAACTCGTTAAGAAGAGGAAAGACTATTTTCGGCATTTCGGCGAATTGGTAGAGACTGAGATGGGAACAGCAAAAGAAAAAACTGTAACAGATTATTTGAACCGTATCATAAACCGGGTAGGGAAATCTATACACAATGCAAGAAATAATTATTTGAACCGTATCATAAACCGGGTAGGGAAATCTATACACAATGCAAGAAATAATTATTTGAACGGTATTATAAACCGGGTAGGAAAGTCTATACACAATGCAAGAAATAAAGGCATTGACTATCGACTGGTAGACGTTAGCAAATATACAAAGCCGTTATCGACTTGGCATAGCATATATCAAAAAAGAAGAGGTGAAAAAACAAAGTTTGATGCAGTCGGTGGTTTTTTGGACTACCTGCCGCAAGCTTCGTATGCGATTGCGATTGACCCTGCTATTTCGATGTTCAGGGGGTTTAGGGAGGATTTGGAAACCCCGCAAAGCAACGCTGACAAAAATAATGACGATAGCCTCGGAATGTTTATTTCTCATTTGAATAGGTATGCAAGTGAGATTTCAAACAAAACGGACGAAATAGACAGATTGGTATTTGACAAGGGGTTTATGGGAAGAAATAAGGCAGACCTTATAAAACGCGGTGAAAGGCGAATAAAAAAGGCAATGGTGCTGTTTAATATAAATACAATGTTTGCGCAAGGAATGAACCTTCCAAACGGTATCGCATACATAAACGACCCCAAAAGCCTTGCAAAAGGCTTGAAAGATTCTGTGTTGGACCTTATGGGAAATGAGGAGATACAAAAAAGAATAGGACAATCGCAGTTTATGCAGGAAAGATATGCCGATTTTTATTCTCAATTTGATCATGGTATTATAGCTAACATAAACAAAGCATCACGTGCTATGCTTGAGATTTTCGACAAAGCCGCAACAACCTTTATATGGTATTCGGCATATGATAAGGCTATTAAAAAAGGGAAAGACCAGCGCATCAGATACGCAGATGATGTGACAA
>CALXUL010000267.1 GCA_944391635.1 uncultured Clostridia bacterium
AGCCTTTCTCGTCATTGAACCATTTTACCGTTCCCTTGTTCATTTATAAGGTACCTCCAAAAAATTTTATTATATCCCGTGCTATAAATAAAAACGCATACAGCGTAAGTCATTCATGTGACCGGTCGCTGTATGCGGAATAAGTCTAACAATCAGAATACTTTTTAATTGTATCATAACGGAATATTTTTGTCAACGTTTTTAACAAAAATTCCCATTTAAAATATTTATTCTATAACTATTTTGACCAAAAACGACATATTAATATTTCTTTCGACCTGTTATAAATCCAAAGCATCAGGAATAATACAGCATTTATTATTACCACACTTGCCCCGGTAGGCGCCGACATATAATAAGAAAAAATAAGACCTAAAAGAAAACATATAACAGATATAACTCCTGCGCAAATGCTAACTGAGCAAAAACTCCTGCAAACCTGTTTTGCCGACATCGGGGGAAAGATTATTAGGCTCGAAATTAAAAGTGTACCCATCATTCTCATACCCAGCACAACCGTTACCGCCGTAAGAACTGCTATCAGTAAATTATATCTTCCTGCCCTAACTCCCGTTGCACGCGCAAACTCTTCATCAAATGTTACAGAGAATATTTTGTTATAAAATAATATAAACAAAACCAATACCAGCACCGCCAAAATCACTGCGCTTAAAACATCTCTGCTGCTCATTGCCAGAATACTTCCAAACATATAATTGTACAAATCCGTATTTATCCCAGACGACAATGAAACCACCATAACTCCTACTGCAAGCGCTCCTGTAGAAAGCATGGCAATTGCCGCATCACCCTTTATTTTCCCTGACTGGGAAAAACGAAGAATTAACACTGCTGACAGTGCAACCACCGGCAAAGCAACATTAAGCGGAGCTGCACCAAGTGCCGCCGCAACCGCCAGCGCTCCAAACCCCACATGAGAAAGCCCGTCACCTATCATTGAAAATCTCTTCTGCACAAGGCATACCCCAAGCAACGCTGAACATAATGAAACAAGTGTGCCGCAAAGTGCCGCACGCAGTATAAAACCATACGAAAACATATCAAGCACCCTGCACACCTCTTTTCAAATACTCCTCTTTTGACTCAAATATATTATTTCCGCCCATATGCAAAACGTGTGTTGCATAATTTATACACCGCATATCATGCGATACCATTATCACAGTTATATTATGCTGTTTATTTATTTTTTCAATAACCGCATAAAATTCTCCTGCCGCAATACTGTCAAGTGCTGCTGTCGGCTCATCGAGGAGTATAAGTTTTTCTGTTTTGCAAAGCGCTCTGGCAAGCAATGTCCTTTGTTTCTGTCCTCCTGACAAATCACAGAAGCTCCTGTTTTTTAAATCCTCTATACCAAGCAGGCTTAAAATATCATACGCCTTACTTTTATCCTTTGTCGAATAAAACAATTTTCCCTCACGAACAAGACCTGACATTACCACCTCGCGTACCGTCGCAGGAAAATCACGTCTCATAACCGTCTGCTGCGGCAGATAGCCTATTTCAGTCTGTCTAAGTCCGTCACCGAACTCTATTTTTCCGTTTCTCGGCTGCTTTAACCCAAGCATTGCCTTAACAAGCGTACTTTTCCCAGAACCATTTTCTCCGACTATACATAGATAGTCGCCCGCTTCTACCTTAAATGATAAATCCTTTGTCACAATAAGATTCTCATATGCAAGCGTTATATCAGTTACTTTTATCTGTGCCATCAGCAAGTGCCTCCCTTAACGCCTGCGCGTTTTTCTGCATTATTTCCACATATCCTATCCCGCTCTCAAATTCTGATTTTGTTACATTATGGCAGGAATGAAGCAGCATAGACTTTGAACCAGTTTCTTCAGAGATTGTGTCACAAATTTTATGGTTTGAAAATTCAACGTAAAACACTACCGGGATATTTTCGGCTTTTACTATATCAATTAAAAAAGCTACAGTTTTTGCCGATGGCTCAGTCAGCTCAGCACACCCAGCAAATGCCGCATAATAGTCAAACCCATACTCTTCTACTAAATAACGAAATGGAAATCTATCGCCGAATATTACTGTTTTCCTTACTCCAGATGATACTGCCTCTTTAAACTCTTCGTCAAGGTTTTGAAGCTTTTTGCTATATTCCAAAAAATTATCCCTGTATAAACTTTCTCCCACGGGATCTACCGCACATAAAGCTTCGGTTATCTTTTCACAAATTAGCTGCGCATTTTTTGGCGAAGTCCAGACATGCTCATCAGCTTCTGCGCCATGCTCATGATCTTCCTCTTCACCACTATGTCCTGCCGCCTCCATTCCTTCTTTTATCTCCTCATCCAACGTATCCACGCACTCAATCATACTTACAACTATTCCCGGCTTAGTTTCCGAAGACTCTAAAATATCCCTTGCCCACTCATCAGATTCGCCACCAACACATATGAATACATCTGCATTCTCCACTGCTATTATATCTGCCGGTTTTGGGTCAAAAGAATGTATATCTGTCCCCGGCGGTATCAGCATTTTTATATCAGCGCCATCACCTGCGATATTCCTTGCAAAATCATATGCAGGAAAACCGCTGCAAACCACATTTATTCCGTCAGACTCATCTGTATTATGGGATGCACAGGATGAAAGTACCAGTATCAACATCAAAATTATTATTTTCCCCAGTCGCATCCACAAACACACCCTTTTCCTCTTTTATCAGAATTATATTGTAACACGTTTTCTCCGTCAAGTCAATATTATGACACACAGCATATTACAAAACACAAAAATAACCGTGCCGTTAGTTTGAACAGATCAAGTAAAAATAGACAATAGAAAAAAGGCCCTCCTATGGTAAAACAAAATGCCATATGAGGGATTTTTATACCACGAGAATACAGTCACATCAAACTTTATGAAAAAAGAATACTGGATTAGCGTTACATATGAGCAAGTACATAATTTCATTTCAAGATATAACTGAAATCAAAGATAACATTCAACAAAATTGCATTAAAGAGGTAACGAATATCTCCAATTTCAAAACAGAGTATGTTTATCGGGCAAAACTTCAAACTTATGTGGAAGCAGCTCATAGTATGAATACATACATTTTTACAACAACGAAAGAATACAACTGAAAACAAAACTGACACCGCAAAAAATGCGATGTCAGTATATTGCATAAATTTATATATTATATCGTGGGTGGTTCTTTTTGTACTGTCTACACAAAGTGGGACAGTTCAAAATTTATATAGAGTCAGTATATATTTAAATTATTTTATATCTACATAATTTTTTTAATTCTATTTACAGCTTCAACCGTATTTTCATAAGTGTTAAATGCAGTAAGTCTTATAAAACCTTCACCGCTGGGTCCAAACCCCTCACCGGGAGTTGTTACGACATTTGCTTTATCGAGAAGGAAATCAAAAAACTCCCAAGAGCCTTTATTATCCGGAGTTTTCATCCACACATATGGTGAATTGACACCGCCGTAAACTGTAAAGCCAGCCTCTTTTAATCCATTATATATAACTTCCGCATTCTTTTTATAATAGGCAATCGTTTCTTTTACCTCTTCTTTGCCTTTTTCGGAATACACCGCAGCAGCAGCTTTCTGAACAACATACGGCACACCGTTAAATTTACTGCATTGACGCCTGAGCCACATTGCATTTAATGATGTTCCCTCAACAACAAGCTCTTTCGGCACAACTGTATATGCACATCTTGTACCGGTAAATCCTGCCGTCTTTGAAAAACTTCTAAACTCTATTGCTACTTCCTTTGCCCCTTCAATCTCATAAATACTGTGCGGAACATCCATGTCAGATATAAAAGCTTCATACGCCGAGTCAAAAAGTATTACCGAGCCATTAGCGCGAGCATAATCAACCCATTTCTTAAGTTCCGTTTTATTCGCTGTCATTCCGGTAGGATTATTGGGGAAACACAAATATATCATATCCACTTTTTTGTCCGGGATCTGCGGAAGAAATCCGTTCTCTTCAAGACAGGGCATATAATAAAGTTTTGTCCACTTTCCGTCAGCGCCAAAATCTCCCGCTCTTCCGCTCATAGCATTTGTATCAACATAAACAGGATAAACAGGGTCGCACACCGCTACAACATTGTCAACATCAAATAAATCAACAATATTCCCGCAATCAGATTTTGCCCCGTCAGAAACGAACACCTCGTCGATATCCAAGTTTACACCGCGGCTTTTATAATCATTTTCAACAATCAAACTGCGAAGAAAATCATATCCCTGTTCAGGACCGTAGCCATGAAACCCTTCAAAAGTTCCCATTTCATCAACTGCTTTATGCATGCTCTCTATAACTGCAGGAGCAAGCGGTCTTGTAACATCACCAATTCCCATTTTTATAAGAACATCATCAGGATTCTTCGCCTGATACTGAGCCACATTTTTTGCTATTTTAGTAAACAAGTAGCTGCCAGGTAATTTATTAAAGTTTTGATTAATTTTTGCCATTTGTATTCTTCCTTTCATTATGCTGTATCTATTATAATTGATATTACCGGATTTTTCAAGAAAAAATTATAAAGTTATCTCTCCGTCGAATACAAACTCAGCTGGCCCGGTCATATAAATATTGTTGTCCGTTTCATCCCATTTAATATGAAGGGTTCCGCCCAAAAGTATAATATCTGCTTCTCTGTCAACATAGCCTCCAACACATAACGCCGCCAAAGTTGCGCACGCACCTGTTCCACAGGCAAGTGTTTCGCCTGCGCCTCGCTCCCAAACACGCATTTTTACAGTTTTTCTGTCAATCACCTTTGCAAATTCCGTATTTATTCTACGCGGAAAAAGCTTATGATTTTCAAACTTAGGACCTATTTTTTCTATTTCAAGAGAATCTGTATCATCAATCACTGTTACCGCATGTGGGTTCCCCATTGAAACACATGTCATAGAATATGTAACACCATCTACTTCTACCGTCTGTTTAATAAATCTATCAAGGCCAGAATTTACAGGTATCTTTTCCGGTGAAAACTCCGGCGCACCCATATTTACACATACGCTTTTTACACTCCCGTCAGTTACATTAAGTTCAAGCGTTTTTATTCCTGCTAAAGTTTCAAGCGTAACAGTAGTTTTATCGGTAAGACCACGGTCATATACATATTTTCCCACGCATCTTGTTGCGTTACCACACATTTCCGCCTGAGTCCCGTCGGCATTATACATTATCATCTTAAAATCTGCACAGTCTGATTTACATATTAAAACAAGACCATCCGAGCCAATACCGAAATGCCGGTCACTGACACGTATTGCCGTCTGTGAAATATCATCTATCATCTCTTTTGTACAGTCAACATAAACATAGTCATTTCCTGCTCCCTGCATTTTGGTAAATTTAATTGTCTGCATTCTATTTATTACTCCATTCCTAAAATCAATTTGGCAGTATCTGCCAGCTTCATTCCTGTATCCATACTCTTTTTTTGTATGTATTTATGCGCCTGCTCCTCGGATAGCGAATTGCATTCCATAAGAAGCTGTTTTGCCTTGTTTACAAGTTCTGTTTCTTTCTCATCACGTTTGGGTGGTTTTCGTCTTGATTTTCTCTGCCAGCCTCCAAAAAGAAGGTCTACTGCTCCAGCAAGACGCTGCCCGTTAGTTGGAAGCGGAAGAATAAATATCTCTTCTTCATCTATCAAACACTGCTGTTCAGGCTTTAATAGTGCAATCACCCCCACCGAGCGCGGAAGACTTCTGAACATATCATTAACCGTTCCGTCAGTTAGCTTAAACCCTGTGATTATAACCGCTCCGTCAAGCTCATTTGCTATCCTGATACTCTCAGCTGCGGTGTGACAAACTTTATATACCCTATACCCTGATATTTCTAACATATGGCGGATTTTATCGGCGACTTCTACTTTTGTAAAAGATAGTATTAACTGTCCCAATATCAACCCCCCAAACTTATTAGCTTTTATTTAATAACGAAGCAAGTACCTGTCTATTTCCCAGCTGCTTACCGTTTGACGGTACTCGGCATATTCTTTATCCTTTTCGCTGATATACGCTTTTTTAAGTTTTGAACCTAGCAGGTTCTCAAGAAATTCTGAATGTCTTGCCTTATCAAGAGCTTCCCTTAAACTAACCGGAAGTGCTTTTACACCAAGCGCGCCCAGTTCTGTTTCTGAAAGCTTAGAAATATCACACTCAACCTCAGGAGGCGGCACAAGCCCCTGTTTGATACCCTCAAGTCCTGCTGCAAGAGATGCTGCTATTGCCAAATACGGATTGGCTGTTGGATCAGGTGATCTTAGCTCCACTCTTGCATTCTCACCGGAAGTTGACGGTACCTGTACCAATAACGAATTATTCTTATTAGACCATGCAATATATGACGGCGCGTTATACCCCGGAATAAGTCGTTTATATGAATTTACAGTAGGGTTTGTAAGACAGCATATTTCAGGTATATATTTTAAAATACCCGCAACAAAACTCTTTGCCACATCCCCTATCTTTCCGCCTGTGTCAAACAGATTTTTTTCATCTTTATAAACCGACATATTAAGATGCATACCGGAGCCGTTTTTACCATTTATAGGTTTCGGCATAAATGTAGCAAAATATCCGTTTCGTTTAGCAACAGTTTTTACTACCATCTTAAAAGTCAAAAGCCTGTCAGCTGTAACAAGCGCCTCATCATACTTAAAATCAACTTCATGCTGACCTCCTGCGACCTCGTGGTGAGATTCTTCGACTTCATACCCCATATCCTCAAGGGTCAAAACTATATCTCTGCGGCAATTCTCACCATTATCAAGCGGCGCTACATCAAAGTATCCTCCGTCATCATTTGCAGTATTAGTGGGCTTTCCCTCTTCATCTGTATTAAAAAGGAAAAATTCACACTCCGGGCTAACCTTAAACTCATACCCAAGAGCTTTTGCATCATCAATAACCCGTTTTAATACATTTCGCGAATCGCAGGAATATGCCCTTCCTTCTCCGTCATAAATATCGCATATAAGCCTCGCAACCTTGCCCTGATTCGGTCTCCAAGGGAAAATTTCAAATGAATCCGGGATTGGTCTTAAATACAAGTATGAATCACTATCATAAAAAAATCCCTCTATTCCGGATGCGTCAAATACCATTTCATTATTAAGCGCACGGTCAAGCTGCGACACCGTTATCGCCATATTCTTCATATTCCCAAATATATCGGAAAACTGAAGCCGGATAAATCTCACATCCTCATCTTCAACAAGCTGTTTTATATCCTCTTTTGTCAGCATATAATAACACCCTTTCATAAAAGCAAAAATACAAAAAGGGCATTTCAAAAAAATTGAAACACCCTTGCTCCTTTTTTTATTATATCACCCATAATTATGTTTGTCAAGAAAAAAACTGCATATAATAACCCTGATAAAAAATTTTTTTTAATTTGTAAGTCTCAGCTAATCTTTTGTCAGCCGTGCGGTTTTTGAATAAAAAAACCAAAAAACACACAGATTTACAAAAAATCAAGCACTTGACAACGACCCTTTTGTCGGTATAATATCTAATAAATACACAAACAGCAATAATCGAACTTCCAAAGGAGGTATTAATATGCAAAGTAATTTGCCCCAAAAACAAGGGTTATATGACCCAAAATTTGAACACGATGCCTGCGGGATAGGTTTTATTTGTAATATCAAAGGCGATGCATCTCATGATATTATTACACGTGCGATTGAAATTCTAAAAAATCTTGCACACCGCGGCGGAGTAGGAAGTGAGCCGGATACCGGTGACGGTGCTGGTATTCTTATTCAGATGCCACATGCATTCATGAAAAAAGTTTGTAAAAATGAAGGGATAAAGCTTCCCAAAAAAGGCGACTACGGCGTTGGTATGCTTTTTCTCTCCCCCGACTCCGAAACAAGAAAACAAAGCCTTTCTTCACTTGCTAAAATTATAGCAGAGGAAGGGCAAACTTTGCTTGGCATACGTGAGGTTCCCGTATATCTTGACTGCATAGGCAAAACCGCTCGCGAAGCAAGACCTCATATCTGCCAAATTCTAATCGGCAAAAATCCTGAACTTAACGATTTAATGGATTTTGAGCGAAAACTCTATATTATTGGAAAACGCGCAGAACGCGAAATACGTTATAGTGAAGACGCTACCGATAACTATTTTTATTTTTCTTCGCTTTCTGCAAGAACTATTGTATACAAAGGTATGCTTACGCCTGAGCAGGTACGCGAATTTTACCTTGACCTAAAAGACAGGGACATGAAAACTGCCATAGCACTGGTACATTCCCGTTTTTCAACTAATACTTTCCCAAGTTGGGAACGTGCGCATCCTAACCGCTATATTATTCATAACGGTGAAATAAATACCATACGCGGAAATGTAAACTGGGAAAAAGCAAGAGAAAGAATGTTTAAATCCGAGCTGTTTGGAAGCGATATGGCAAAAGTCTATCCGGTTATAAACGAGGATGGTTCTGACTCGGCAATGCTTGATAACTATCTTCAGTTTGTTAATCTGTCCGGTATATCTCTTCCGCATGCGGTAATGATGACAATCCCCGAGCCTTGGGAAAATGACAAGACAATGGATCCCAAAAAACGTGCATTTTATGAGTTTAATTCCTGTGTAATGGAGCCTTGGGATGGTCCTGCCGCAATTGCATTTACCGACGGGCAAATAGTTGGTGCTACACTTGACAGGAACGGTTTAAGACCTGCAAGATACTATATCACAAATACTGAAGTTATTCTTGCCTCGGAAGTCGGCGTTGTTGACGTTCCGGAGTCAGAAATCATAAAGAAAGAACGGCTTCATCCAGGAAAAATGCTGCTTATTGATACAAAAGCCGGCAAAATCATTGATGACGAAACTCTCAAAAACACACAAGCCAGCAAACGTCCATATGCAGAATGGCTCAAAAACAATCTGATTGAACTTCGTGACTTAAAAGCTGAAACATCAGTTAAAGGTGCAGATTGGCACGAGCTTGTACGGCAAATGCGCGATAAAGCAAACTCACATGCAAATCGGGATTTAATTGTTCGTAATCTTCTGGATGTAGAAAACATGTTCGCAAACAGATATAATGATTTTTCAAATTCAGAACCGCTGCTTACCAAGCAGAAAATATTCGGCTTTACCTGGGAAGATGTTAACACAACCATCAAGGCAATGGCAGAAAAAGGCGATGACCCGATAGGTTCTATGGGAATTGATGCGCCTATTGCGGTTTTATCCGAAAAACCTCAGCCGCTTTTTAATTACTTTAAGCAGTTGTTTGCCCAGGTTACAAATCCGCCTATTGACGCAATCCGAGAAAAGGTTGTTACGTCGACTCTTACATTATTCGGCACAGAACGTAATCTTCTTGAACCGAGTCAGAAAAATTGCCGGGTAATTCGTACCGATTCACCGATTTTAACTAATGAAGAACTGCAAAAACTTAAAAACGTGGATATTTCAGGCTTTAAGTCTGTAACTATACCAATGCTGTTTTCGGTAAAATCAAAAGGAGATATGAAACTTGCCTGTGACACGGTGTTTGAGGCAGCCGATATTGCAATTGAAAACGGTTGTAATATAATTATCCTGTCCGATAGAGGCGCAAACCGTCAGAAAGCTCCGATTCCTTGTTTGCTTGCAGCCTCCGGTCTGCATCATCATCTTATCAAAATGGGCACAAGGATGAAGGTTAATATTATTATAGAATCAGGCGAGCCAAGAGAAGTTCATCATGCAGCAGTCCTTATCGGTTACGGTGCAGATGCAATAAACCCGTACCTTGCATATGAAACCATTTCATCTTTAATTGATGAAGGGCTTCTTGATATGGATAAAACCGAGGCAATTTTGAACTTTAAAAAGTCGCTTACCTCAGGAATTGTAAAAATCATGTCAAAAATGGGGATTTCAACTATACAAAGCTACCGAGGCGCTCAAATTTTTGAAGCGCTTGGAATCAGCCGCAGAGTAGTTGAAAAATACTTTACCGGAACAACTACAAGAATCGGCGGTGTAAATATCGAAAATATTGAAAACGAGGTTCTTATCCGCCATGGCAGCGCATATGACAAAGTTGATGCAAACAACGCTCTCGAAAGCGGCGGAAATCTTAAATGGCGCGCAAAGGGCGAATATCATATGTTTAATCCTGAAAGTATTTATAAGCTCCAAAAGGCCTGTCGTACAGGAGATTATAAGCTTTACAAGGAATTTGCCCGTCAAATGGATATTCATAATGAGCATCAATGTACTATCCGCGGACTTCTTGATATAAAGACAATCGACAAGCCGATTGCTATTGAAGATATTGAAAGTGTAGATAGTATTGTCAAGAGATTTAAGACAGGCGCTATGTCATACGGCTCAATAAGCAAGGAAGCTCATGAGTGTCTTGCTATTGCTATGAACCGTCTTAAAGGTAAATCAAACAGCGGAGAAGGCGGAGAAACCCCTGACAGATATATCCCGGATAAAAACGGGGATTCACGCTGTTCGGCAATAAAACAGGTTGCATCCGGAAGGTTTGGCGTTCATATACACTATCTTAATAATGCAAAAGAAATCCAGATAAAAATGGCTCAAGGCGCAAAGCCTGGCGCAGGAGGACATCTGCCCGGTGCAAAAGTGTATCCCTGGATTGCAAAAGCACGTCATTCAACAACCGGCGTTGGACTCATTTCTCCTCCGCCTCATCATGATATTTATTCAATCGAAGACCTTGCACAACTTATCCATGATTTAAAAAATGCTAACCGTGATGCAAGAATAAGCGTAAAGCTGGTAAGTGAAGCAGGGGTCGGAACAATTGCGGTAGGCGTTGCAAAAGGCAGAGCTGACGTTATACTTGTTTCCGGCTATGACGGCGGAACAGGCGCAGCGCCGCGCACAAGTGTAAGACATGCCGGACTTCCCTGGGAACTCGGTATTGCTGAAACACATCAATCACTTTTGATGAATAACCTGAGAAACCGTGTTATCCTTGAAACAGACGGAAAGCTTCTTACAGGTCGTGACGTTGCAGTAGCAGCGCTTTTAGGTGCAGAAGAATTCGGTTTTGCAACCGGTCCGTTAATAGCAATAGGCTGTGTCATGATGCGTGTATGTAACCTTGATACCTGCCCGGTCGGAGTAGCAACACAAAACCCATATCTCAGAAGCAGATTTGCAGGGAAACCTGAGTATGTAGAAAACTTTATGAGGTTTATTGCTCAGGATCTAAGAGAATGGATGGCGAAAATCGGAGTAAAGACTGTTGATGAAATGATTGGACACGTTGAACATTTATGTCAAAAATCGCTATCTTATGATAACAACCCAAAAGCTAAGACTGTGGATTTATCTAATCTATTGTATCAGCCAAAGATATGTTCTAATGACTTTGAGCGTTATCATAATATGAACCAAGATCACGAGCTTGAAAAAACAATAGATATGAATACCCTATTAAGGCTTTGCGAGCCTGCAATTGCAACAGGCAAAAAAATTGAGGCGCGTCTTGGAATAACCAACCGCAACCGCGTAACAGGAACAATACTGTCAAGTGAAATTACAAGGCGGCGTGGCGAAAAGGGACTTCGTGAGGATACCATACGTCTTACCTTTGAAGGGTCAGCCGGGCAAAGTTTCGGCGCATTTCTTGCCCCCGGCGTAACTCTTAGGTTAGAGGGGGACTGCAACGACTATATGGGTAAAGGTCTGTCTGGTGGAAAAATTATTGTTGTACCACCCGATGGTTCACATTACAAACCGAGTGATAATGTTATCACAGGAAATGTCGCATTTTACGGTGCAATCAGCGGTGAAAGTTACATTCGCGGAATTGCAGGAGAAAGATTCTGCGTGCGTAACAGCGGTATTTCTGCTGTTGTTGAAGGTATCGGCGATCATGGCTGTGAATATATGACAGGAGGCTGCGTCGTTATACTTGGCGAGGTCGGCAGAAACTTTGCAGCAGGTATGTCTGGCGGTGTAGCATACGTTTATGACCCTGACTCAAAACTTGAGAAAAACTGCAATATGGGAATGATTGAAATACATCCCGCATCAACAGAGGATGATACCTCTACTCTTCAAAAGCTTATAGAACGCCATGCAAAATATACTTCAAGTGATATAGCAAAGCGTATTCTTAATAACTGGGATACCGAAATCAATAACTTCAAAAAGGTAATTCCAACTGATTACAAAAAGGTAATTGAAATATTAAAACAAGAAGAAGAAAAAGGCACAGAAAAAGATGAAGCGCTGCTTATTGCTTTTGAAACGGTAGCGCATAAAAAGATAGCAAGATAAAGGAGGCGATGAAAATGGGAAAACCAACAGGATTTTTAGAATATGAACGCAGTACCCCAAAAGACCGTACACCAAAGGAGCGGCTTGAA
>CALXUL010000268.1 GCA_944391635.1 uncultured Clostridia bacterium
TAATGCATCAAAAAACGTATCTTCACAAGTAAGTCCGTTTCTGAGTTTGGCTGTAACGTATATAGTTGCCTGTGTAATTTCTTTTGCACTTTATTTTTTGTTGACTAAAGATACAAATATCTGGGAAGATATAAAAAAAATAAATTGGGCAAGTATAATACTGGGAATAGTTTTGGTGGGACTTGAGGCAGGATACATATATATGTACAGAGCAGGCTGGGAGATAAGCAAAGGATCTCTTGTGGCTAATGTAACCGTTGCGGTAATACTTATAGTGATAGGAATACTTGTTTATAAAGAACACATAACCTTTAAACAGGCAATAGGCATAGCTCTTTGTTTAGGCGGCATAGTCCTTATAAATACTAAATAACTCCGCTTCTATATGCGGAGTTTTTTGTTATCATATATTAGATATATTTTCTTTTGCAAATTTCCAAAAACATTCGGCGGCATAAGGTATTGTTTTGTGCCGCTCCTTTATAATCATCAGATTAGACCAATGTTCGGGTTTTGATATTATTTTACAGCATAACTTGTTTTCGTTTACTATGTTGCGTACTGCGTTTGGACATATTGCCACTCCCATATCTTTTTCTATCAAAGGAAGTATGCAGGATATGGTATTGTATGTACAAAATGTATTAATATGTCCTACTATGTCGGTAAACCAATCGGAAATTGCATCCATAAGAGTTTCTCTTGAAGGTATAAAGAGTGGTATATCCTTAAGTTCCGCTGCCTCTACGTTATCCGAGGAATTTTGGGCAAGCTTGTTTTTGTTGCTCATTATCACTATCCAGGGTTCTTTTCTAAGAGAAGCCTTTTCATATTCCTCGGTATTAAAAGGCTCTCTCACTATGCCTATATCAACAAGTCCTTTTTCCAGTTTGCTTTTTATTTCATCGCCGTTTCCGCACCAAATATTGAACTTAATAAGGGGATACTCATTATGGAATTTATCCATTATTTCGGATAATACTCCGGCAGCGCAACCTTCTGTTACACCTATGGAAATAATTCCGTTATAATCGCCGCTTACATATGCTATCTGATTTTCCGTTCTTTCGGCAAGTTCTATAATTGCCTGCGCCTGATCTTTTAAAAAACGCCCTTCCTGAGTCAGTGTAAGATGACGTTTGCCGCGCACAAAAAGTTTTACTCCCAGTTCTTCTTCAAGTTTTTGTATTTGTCTTGAAAGAGGCGGCTGTGCCATAAACAGCTTTTCCGCGGCTTTAGTTATATTTCCTTCTTTTGCTGTTGCAAGAAAGTATTTTAATGACTTTATATCCATGCTATCATACCTTTTTTATATGCTTTGTGATATATTATATGTATTTTGGTATAAAACGTCAATGTGATATAATAATTTCTCGGAGTGGAAAAGTATATGGTAAATAATAAGCTTCAGGAAGCGCTGCATTATAATATGGCGGTAGTAGGCGGTATTTTCGGTGGATATGCAGTGCTGGATTGGTTTGATAATTTAGGCTCTGCTGCAACTGCAAATCTCATACATTTCGTGATATGTCTTGTAGGAGAAAATTGGCAGGAAGCGGTTATTCGCCTAGGAGGAATAGCCATTTATTTTCTTGGCATTACTATTACTGTGGTGGTAACAAGAAAGACAAAGCGTAATATAAAATACTTAAGTATAATTATAAGTATAGTAGCGGCACTAATATGCGGATTGCTTCCGCCAACAACTGATAAAATAATGGCGTTGTACCCCATATTTTTTGCTATGTCCATACAGTGGAATTCTTTTAAAGGGGTTTACGGTTACGCAAGTTCCACAATTTTTTCCACGAATAATCTCAGGCAAACGGCAATAGGTATTACCGATTATATATGTACAAAAGATAAATTGCAGCTCAGAAGGGCAAGATTTTTCGGAACCACTTTATTATTCTTTCATATCGGAGTTGCTGTGTGCTACCTGTTCTGGATAAACCACGGTATACACTGTATATGGATAGCATATGTACCTCTTGCAAGCGGTATTATACTTACAGCACTGGAAAGCAAGCAAAAAAAATTTATGCAAAATTCCGTTTAATTGGGGATGATATATATAAAAAACGGCAAACTGTTAAGGATTGCCGCTTTTTATTTTAAAACACAATATATAGTGTTTTGAATACTGACAACAATACAAAATATGCCAAAAACTATTGACTAACAAAAAAATATTTGATAAACTTAATACAGTTATATGACTGACGGAAGTGGAATTGACCACAGGAAGTATAACGTGATAATAAGCCGACCGTCTGGGCAAAATAAGCGCAGATGATTGGGCTTTTTTAATCAGAAATACTTTTCGGAGGTTATACTGTAATGACAAAATATAAACAATGGGAAAATTTTTCGGGAATAAAATGGCAGGAAGAAATAGACGTCAGGGATTTTGTACAGTGCAACTATAAAGCATATGACGGTGACGAAAGTTTTTTACAGCCTTCAACAAAAGCTACGGATATATTGTGGGAGGAGCTTCAAAAGCTTCAGAAAAAGGAAAGAGAGCAGGGCGGAGTGCTTGATATGGATGCGGACATAATATCCACCATAACATCACATAATCCCGGCTATATAAATGAAGAATATAAGGATTTAGAACAGGTTGTGGGTTTGCAGACGGACAAACCTTTAAAACGTGCGTTTATGCCTTTTGGTGGAATAAAAATGGCTGAAAACGCTCTTTTATGCAACGGATATACCCCAAATCCTAAGTACCATAAGCTTTTTAACGAGTACCACAGGACACATAATCAAGGTGTTTTCGACGCATATACGGATGAAATGAAAAAAGCCCGTCACAACAAAATAATAACAGGGCTTCCCGATACATACGGCAGAGGCAGGATAGTAGGCGATTACAGACGTGTTGCCCTTTACGGCATAGATTTTCTTATAGAAAAGAAGAAACATGATAAACAAATCTGCGGCAGCGGTGTTATGACGGATGACATAATACGTTTAAGAGAAGAAATAGCCATGCAGATAAAAGCTCTTGAGGATATGAAGGTTATGGCGGAGCAGTACGGGTTTGATATATCTATGCCGGCGTCAAACGCAAAAGAAGCATTCCAGTGGCTTTATTTCGGATACCTTGCTGCTGTAAAAACACAAAACGGCGCAGCTATGAGTGTGGGAAGAATATCCACATTCCTGGATATATACATTCAGCGTGATATGCAAAAGGGTATTCTCACAGAGTCACAGGCACAGGAGCTTGTAGATCACTTTGTTATGAAGTGCAGAATGATAAAATTTGCAAGAGTTCCGTCATACGCTCAGCTCTTTTCAGGGGATCCCGTGTGGGCAACCCTTGAAGTAGGAGGTATGGGACAGGACGGAAGAAGTATGGTAACAAAAAACGACTTCAGATTTCTCCATACTTTGGAAAACATGGGGCCTTCTCCGGAACCTAATATGACGGTATTGTACTCAAACAGGCTTCCTCATAGCTTTAAAGAATATGTCGCATATATCTCTGTGGCAACAAGTTCTATTCAATACGAAAACGACGATGTTATGCGTCCCGTATGGGGAGACGATTATTCAATATGCTGCTGTGTTTCGGCAACACAGACGGGTAAGGAAATGCAGTT
>CALXUL010000269.1 GCA_944391635.1 uncultured Clostridia bacterium
CAGGCTGATAATTCGATGATAACGAGCAATGCTAAGTTCCCAATGAAATCAGATGACGGCGGAAAGACCTGGATTCCGAGAAATACTTCTGATGATTATATTGATTATAACATCATGGGGCTTAGAACTATGGCTAAAAACGCTAACATTGGTAATATTTCTGATTTTTCAATGGCAGACAAGACAATTTACGGTAAAACATCGGGTAATTACAATGTTAAGTATACAATGACGGGAGTGTTCTTAGGCACTGATTTGGTATTAATGTTTATACCTGATAACCTTAAGGATACATATAAGGTTAAGTATAATGCTCTTGGCAAGGATAAATATACACTAAACCTTTACCGTGATTCCTTTGCAATAGATTATACGCCTAATTACTATGGATACGACTTTTTGGGCTGGTATAAGGATCCTGGTTTTACCGAGCCTTGGAATTTCGAAACTGATTTAATTACCGGAGATACAACGCTTTATGCTAAACTTGAAAAGAATGAACTGCTCGAGGGTGTTGATCCATTTGATTATGACACAAGTGATGAATGGATAATTAAGTCAAAGGATGAATTCTTGATGTTTGCATCTATGGTAACAGCCGAAGGATATACGTTTGAGGATAAGAGAGTTATACTTGATACGGACATTGATTTTAATAATACAACTATTATGCCGATAGGCGATGCCAACACCAATTTTAAGGGAACTTTCGATGGACAAAATCATACTATAAGCAACTATAAGCTTGAATATATGGGAAGTGGAGTAGGTTTGTTCGGTAACATAAATGGAGCCCTTATATGTAATGTAAAGATTAAAAATGTTACGGTATATGGTTCAGAATGAGTAACAGACGGTATTGCAGCACTTGTTGGCTATGACATATCATCGCGTATTATAAGTTGTCATGTCGATGGATTTACTACCGGTAGCTCCAGTAGATATATGGGCGGAATTGTTGGCTCATCTTATGGAACAGAAATAACTGCCTGCTCAATTGATAATGCACAGATACAGTTTGATCAGAGCCATGCAGGTGGAATTGTTGGATCGTATGCTTCTAATAAAGGTGTAGTAAAAGATTGCTACGTTGGCAGCAATGTGTCTGTGTCAAGGGCAAGCGGCATTGTTTCGTATAACTATGCATTGATTGTTGGAATTAACAATGGTTCAACCGTAAACTGTTTTGTAAACCAGAATTCAACAAGCTATGTTGGTGATGGTACTTGGGGGGCAGGTGCAGACAGTGTAGATCCAACAAATTGTTACTCATTGAGTTCTAATCCAGGAAATACTCAAAGTGCATATGAAGCACAAGGTTGGGAATTCTATGATGAGGTAAATAATCCCGATGCAAACTGGGCTTGGAATGGAACGGCTCCGGTACTTGCAGACAAACTATATGTTTACTCAACCGATAATTAAGTTATTGTAAATAATAATAGTTTGAATTTTTTAAGAGAACTGACTTTGTTTGAGGGCAAAGTCAGTTCTCTTATTTAGGAAATGTTTTTGTTATATAAGTAAAAAAAGATTTAACTTGAAGTAAAATTAGTAAGCTAAAATTGAAAAAATCCTCACATATAAGGAGGATTTTTTTCAATTTATTAATTATCACAGAATGGTAATAAAATTTAGTCTGATATTCAAATGTGTTATACAAATATTGTAAAAATAAGGTCTAAAATCATCAAGACAGCAAGAGTAGAAGCAATTGATATCTTGCGGTTACCAAGTTTTTCGACAGCGCGAGAAAAAAGCGGTTGAACAAGATAAAGAAATAATGCGCCGCCGATTCCGAATCTTATTGAAGGTGATAAAGCAATTCTTGCCTGAAAATTTATTTTATAGTCTGCATATGTCTGCCAGGGCCATGATCCTATAAAAAATTCACATATGTATGATGTCAAAAGTTCCACAGCGGTTGCAACTAAGCCACAGCCAATTATAACAACGGGAATCATAATAATACGGCTTCTTAGGGATTTACCCTTTATAAGCCGGTATATCGTAAAAATAAACAGCAGCATTCCAAAACCGTACACAGGACAATATGGACCATAAAGAATGCCTCTATTAGAAAAACCCCATCTATATATAACTGTTTCTAAGAATACTTCATAGCACCACCCAATTACAGAATATGCAAAAAAGTACAGAAAGTATTCGCTTAAAAATGCAGAAAACTTATTTTTCATTTTATATTCTCCTTAATTTGCAGGATATTATGTGTTATATTGTACCGTTTAAAATGTATATTGTCAATTGATTTGGAAGAAATAAAACAGTTAATGTAACTTATTTATTCAAGATTTATTTATGGATTGAAAAATTTAAGAAAAGGGATTATAATAAAAAATAAGGTTGAAATATTCATCAAGGTTATTAATAACAGAATTTGAATGAGAGTGAGGTAGGATATGAAATATATAAATTTGGGGAAATCAAACTTATCAGTATCTGCTGTTGCGGCAGGATGTGTGGGATATGGCGGAGGATGGTCGGAGAACGGCGCTACTTTTGAAACAGATAAAAAGGATGAGGCAGGATTTTTTGCAGCAATAGATAATGGTATAAATTTATTTGATGTTGCGGATATATACGGCTGCGGAGGAAGATCTGAGGAGTCTTTAGGGAACTTAATAAATAAAACTCCAGGACTTCGCAGAAAAATTATAGTTCAAAGTAAATGCGGAATAAGGCACCCTGCGAATATCCAGCCTGTTGTTGGTTCAAGAACACCTGAAAGAATAAAATCGGCAGCTACGGCATCGCAGATACACCTTACAAGGGAGGAATGGTATGGGATGTATTTTAGTGCGAAAGGGAAAAAACAGCCGTAAATTAGAAAATGTTTTAAAAGATTTGGAGGAGTAGAAAAATGTTACTTAGCGAAAAAGTTGTAAATGGTGTAACGCTTGGCTCATTGCAGGAAAAACCTGTTTTGGAGGTGTCAAAAACAAATATACTTGTTAACGCAGAAGGAATGGTTTTATTAAAGAATAACGGAATGCTGCCTCTTGTTAAGGGCGACAGGGTATCGGTTTTTGGCAGAATGCAAAGAGAATACTATAACAGCGGCTGTGGCTCAGGCGGAATGGTTAATGTTTTATATAAGACAAACATATTTGATTCACTTGCTGAAAATAAGGATATATATTTAAATGAAGAACTTGCGGCAATATATAAGGATTGGGTCGAAAAAACACCTCATTACAATGTGGGCGCATGGGGTGTGAGTGACAAATGGTCACAGCCGGAGATGCCGGTTAGCAGTGAAATGGTTGAGCGTGCGGCACAAATCACTGATAAAGCCATAGTTATAATTGCGCGTATGGCAGGTGAAGAACTTGATAATAAA
Source organism: uncultured Clostridia bacterium (assembly GCA_944391635.1). Taxonomy (GTDB): domain Bacteria; phylum Bacillota; class Clostridia; order UBA1381; family UBA1381; genus HGM11525. The sequence goes on from CALXUL010000269.1 coordinate 3,362, forward strand.
CCGATAGCGGGAAGCTATATGCTTTCTGAAACTGAAATGGATATGATAAAAAAGGTTTCTGCTGCGTTTAAAAATGTATGCGTTTTGTTAAACACGGGTAATGTTATAGATATGAAATGGGCAGAGGAGTTTAATATATCTGCTGTTATGTACGTTTGGCAGGGCGGGCAGGATGGCGGAAAGGCTGTTGCAGATGTATTATGCGGAAAACAGTATCCGTCAGGAAAACTTGTTGATACGATTGTAAAGAATATAGAAGATTATCCATCATATAAAGGGTTTTTTGAAGATGAGATAGTATATAGTGAGGATATTTATGTTGGATACAGGTATTTTGAAACTTTTTGCAAGGATAAGGTATTGTATCCTTTCGGGTATGGCATTGGGTACACTACATTTGAAACCGAGTTTGAAAAGGCTGAATGTCAATCTGATATAATAAAAATTAAAGCAAAAGTAAGAAATACCGGTAACTTTTTGGGTAAAGAAATATTGCAGGTTTATTATAGCGGAGCGGGGGAAAACAGACCTATAAAAGAATTGGCAGCTTTTAAAAAGACAAAAGAACTCGCTCCTGGTGAAACAGAAGAAGTGGAATTATCGTTTAGCATATTTGATATGTCAGCATATGATGAAGAAAAATCTGCATTTATTCTTGAAAAGGGAGAGTATAATATCTATTTTGGCACAGATGTCAGAAGTGCAGAAAAAGTATATGCTTATGACGTAGAATATATGGTAGTAACAAAGAAATGTATGCCATTATTTAATCCAAACCACGAATTTGAGCGAATTGTAAATAATAATGGAAAAATTTTATATGAAACTGTAAAAGCGGATAAGAAGACTTATGAAAAAGAAAACCTCAAAGAAATTCCATATACCGGCAATAAAGGGATAAAGCTAAAAGATGTATATGATGGAAAAAAATCATTGGAAGAATTTGTTGCTCAGCTGGGAGACTTTGAACTGGCGTGTCTTACACAGGGCGAAGGAATGAATAGCCCGAAAGTCCGCCCGGGTACCGGAGGTGCTCTGGGTGGCATAACAAATGATTTGCAAAATTATGGTATACCGCCCGTTTGCGTTACCGATGGACCGTCAGGTATACGTATGGATAACGGTGACAATGCAACAAGTTATGCAAGCGGTACAATGATAGCATGTACGTGGAATTATGATTTGATAGAAAAGCTGTTTTCGTATGAGGGAATGGAGATTTTCGCATATAAAATAGATGCATTACTTGGCCCGGGGATAAATATACATAGAATACCGCTTTGCGGACGCAATTTTGAATATTTATCGGAGGACCCGTATCTTGCCGGAACAATGGCAAAGGCGATTTGTGCAGGTCTTGACAAATGCGGCGTAACGGCAACAATAAAGCATTTTGCGGCAAATAACCGTGAAACAGGGCGTAACAGGTCTAACTCTCTTGTTTCGGAAAGGGCGCTTAGGGAAATTTACTTAAAACCGTTTGAAATGGTCATAAAAGACGGGAAGACACGCATGCTTATGACATCATATAATAGAATAAACGGCATATATGCAGTAAGCAATTATGATTTAGTAACCGGTATTTTAAGAAAAGAGTGGGGATATACAGGTCTTGTAATGAGCGACTGGTGGCCGTTTACAGCGGTTGAAAATGGCGATGTAACCACATCAAGAAAATATCCTATAAAAGCACAAAATGATTTATATATGGTAAATAAAGACGCAGAAACATCGGCTGGAGAAATTGTTGAGTCGCTTAATTGTGGCGAAATATGCCGTGCTGAATTGCAGCAGTGTGCGCTTAATATATGTAAAATAGTAATGACAACCCCGTCATTTGAGCGTTATATTAACGGTGAAGTAATAGGAAAGGCTGTTGATATTTCAAATAAGAAAATGAGCGATGAATTTACCAACATATCAAATGACAAAGAATATGATATACATTGTGATGAGCCTTGTGAATATGCGTTTGAATTTCATTACTCTTCTGCAAAATCAGAATTGGTACAGATACCGGTAAAGGTGTTTGTTGACGGACAGAGCGCCGGCTGTGTAGTAGTAAACGGCAGTCAAAATAAGGATAAAACAGATATTATAGCGATATACTTGATGAAGGGTGAATCAAAAATAAGTTTTTCTTTTGATGACAGCGCAATAAAGATAAATGCGGTTAAATTATATAAATAATATAAAAGCGTCACAGTTTTGAGGGCTGTGGCGCTTTTCGCATAAATAAGAGTTTTTTGTCAATTATTGAAATATATCTTGGAATATGGTATATTTAATTTGATTAAAGGGTAATAGGAGGAACTCCTGATGCGAGAGGTTCAGTTAAAAAAGGTTTACCGGCACTTTAAAGGCGGGTTATATTTGGTAGAAGATATAGCAAGACATTCTGAAACCGGCGAAGATTATGTGGTTTACAGGGCACTTTATGGCAGCGGAGAATTATGGATTAGACAAAAGTTGATGTTTTTGGAAGAAGTTGACCATATAAAATATCCTCAAGTTAAGCAAAAATACAGGTTTGAGCTTGTGGAAAATATGAATTAAATAAAGGAGGATTAAGTAAATGAAAAGAGTTTATGATTTTTTAAAAAAGACAGGTACATATTATCTTGCGACGGCGGAGGGAAATCAGCCAAGAGTAAGACCTTTTGGAACGGTAAATATTTTTGAGGACAAGCTATACATACAGACAGGAAAAGTTAAACCGGTATCAAAACAGCTTTTGGAAAATCCAAAAGCAGAAATATGTGCATTTAACGGTAATGAGTGGATAAGGGTTTGTGCAGAATTTGTTGAGGATGACAGAACCGAAGCTAAAAAGGCAATGCTTGATGCATACCCAGAGCTTAGAAGAATGTACGACGAAAATGACGGCAATACACAAGTATTTTATTTAAAGAATGCTGTGGCGGTTATATCTTCATTTGATAAAGAACCAGTCAAAATAGAATTTTAATATTTTTTATGAATGTATAGGAACTTATTTAGGAAAGGTTGTATGAGAGATTTGAATATGATTAGATTTGACAGATTTAAAGATGGCAAAAAGCATTGTTTGACGTTTAGTTATGATGATGGGGAAGTTCATGACAAGAGATTGATTGAAATTTTAAATAAATATGGAATGAAAGGTACATTCCACCTAAATTCAGGACATTTTGACTTGGATAATTATATTAAAGAAGAGGATGTAAGAAAGGTATATGCAGGGCATGAAGTATCATGTCATTCAGTTACGCATCCTTTCCCCGACAGGATTCCAAGAGCCGAGTGGATGAGAGAAGTGTTTGAGGAC
>CALXUL010000270.1 GCA_944391635.1 uncultured Clostridia bacterium
CAGCAGTAACTGTACTGCAAACACTTGTAATAGCTCTCGGAGCAGGACTGGGTATTTGGGGTGCCATCAACCTTATGGAAGGTTATGGTAATGATAACCCCGGTGCAAAATCACAGGGCATGAAACAGCTTATGGCAGGCGGAGGCGTAGCACTTATCGGAATGACTTTAGTACCGCTTCTGTCCGGATTGTTCAACTAAAGAGCACGGACGGTAAAGCCCCTGCAATATCTGTTGTGGGGGCTTTTGAAAGGAGGAAAACTCGTTGGATTATATTTTTGATAAATTCACCGAATGGATAAAAAACCTTCTTGTCGATGGCATAATGAACAATTTGTCCGGGCTATTTGATAATGTCAATGCAAAGGTTTCAGAAATCAGTACGCAAATAGGTTCTACTCCACAGGCTTGGAACGGTAACATTTTCAATATGATAAAAAACCTGTCGGATAATGTAATTTTGCCAATAGCGGGTGTAATACTTGCTTTGGTAATGACTTTAGAGCTGATACAGCTTATCACCGACAGGAATAATCTACACGATGTTGATACTTGGATGTTTTTCAAATGGATATTCAAGACAGCCTGTGCGGTTCTGGTTGTTTCCCATACTTGGGATTTGGTAATGGGAGTATTTGATGTAGCCCAAAATGTAATAAGCCGTTCGGCCGGTATTATAAACGGTACATTGAATATTGATATTGCTTCACATTTTACAGACCTTGAAACAAGACTGCAAGCAATGGGCATTGGTGAGTTATTGGGACTTTGGCTGCAATCGTTCATTGTCGGTATTACGATGTGGGCATTATCAATTTGCATTTTTATCATAGCTTACGGACGAATGATTGAGATATATCTTGTAACTTCGGTTGCTCCTATTCCGATGTCCACAATGGTCAATCGCGAATGGGGACAGATGGGACAGAACTATTTAAGAAGTTTGTTTGCATTGGGTTTTCAGGGTTTTTTAATTATGATATGTATAGCGATTTATGCGGTGTTGGTTCAAAATATGATTGTGGACACCAATGTCAGCACGGCTATCTGGTCGTGTATGGGCTATACGGTTCTTTTATGCTTTACCCTATTCAAAACCGGCTCGCTTGCAAAAAGCGTGTTTAATGCACATTAAAGGAAGGAGGAAACTATATGGCTTATGTACCTGTACCAAAGGACTTAACAAAGGTCAAAACAAAAGTAATGTTCAACCTTACAAAACGACAGCTTATATGCTTCGGCTTGGGCATTGTTATCGGCTTGCCGATATTCTTTCTTACAAAGAGTGCACTTGGTACAAGTGTTTCGGCAATGCTTATGATTATTGTGATGCTTCCTTGTTTTATGCTTGCACTATATGAAAAACACGGGCAGCCGCTTGAAAAGGTATTAAAGAATATCATTGATGTATGCTTTCTTCGTCCTAAGGAGCGACCGTATATGACAAACAATTTTTATGATTGCTTACACAGACAGGAAGAACTTGAAAAGGAGGTTACAAACATTGTACACAAAAAATCTAAGCCGCGCGGACAAAAACGCCATTGATACGGCTATCCGCAAGGCAAAAAAAGAAGACAAGAAACAGATGTCGGCTCAAGACAGCATTCCGTTTCAGCAGATGTTTCGTGACGGAATATGCAAGGTGAGCGACAACTATTACACAAAAACCATTCGCTTTCAGGATATTAACTATCAGCTTAATCAAAATGAGGATAAAACGGCTATTTTTGATGGGTGGAGTGATTTTTTAAACTACTTTGACAGCTCAGTAAACTTTGAACTGTCATTTATGAACCTGTCCGCAAAGGACGACAGCTTTTCACGACAGCTCATTATCCCACCGCAGGGCGACGACTTTGATGAAATCCGTGAGGAATATACGGAAATGCTTCAGGACAGGCTTGCAAGGGGCAATAACGGACTTATCAAGACAAAGTATATTACTTTCGGCATAGAAGCCGATAATATCAAAGCAGCAAAGCCGCGCATAGAGCGTATCGAAACCGATATTCTCAATAACTTTAAGAAGCTCGGCGTAGCCGCAGCCCCCTTAAATGGTACAGAACGGCTGAAGGTAATGTACGATATGTTTCCTCTTGACGCAACCGATCCGTGGCGCTTCTCATGGGATTAGCTCCCGAAAACAGGCTTGTCTGCCAAGGACTTTATAGCTCCTACTTCCTTTGAATTTAGGAACGGATATGCTTTTAAGGTTGGAAGCAAATTCGGAAGTGCATATTTCTTACAGATACTTGCACCGGAATTGTCGGATAGAATGCTTGCGGATTTTCTTGATATGCAAAGCTCCGTTATTGTTTCTATGCATATTCAGTCGGTAGATCAGGTGAAGGCTATTAAGACAATCAAACGTAAAATAACCGACCTTGATAAGATGAAAATCGAGGAACAGAAAAAAGCTGTTCGTGCAGGCTATGATATGGATATTATTCCGTCAGACCTTGCCACTTACGGCTCTGAAGCGAAAAAGCTCTTGCAGGACTTACAGAGCCGAAATGAGCGAATGTTTCTTATGACATTCATTGTCGTAAATCTCGGCGATACAAAGCGAAAACTGGACAGTAATGTATTTCAGGCAAAATCCATTGCACAGAAATATAACTGTACTTTAGACATATCATCTTCTGCAAATCGGTGATATAGGATAGGAAGCTTTAAATATTCAGTCACAAACCCTTCAATATCAACCGTGAAATTGTTATCTGCATGATCTCCCATATAATTTTTTATAAGGCTATTGCCAAGTTCATCAATCGATGCATTGGACAACCATGTCATTTCTTTGCACCTCTCTTTCTTTAAAATCACATCCCTATATAGAATATAAGATTTATTAAAATGATAATTCCTCTATATATCAGGATGGCGAATTCATTCAGGGCTATAATTTTTTAATGACGTGCTGTGCAACGCCCTGAACAATAAATCCATTTACATATATATCATCATACTTCTCATTTTCCGGATGAAGATAATAGCGCCTTTCGTCTTCATCAAAACATAAAGTCTTTAGCGTGTTTTGATTTTCATCATCAAGGGCAACCACTATATCTCCAACGTTAGCATAATTTTGTTTTCTTATGACAACCAGATCTCCGTCATCTATTCCGGCATTAGTCATAGAATCACCATCTGCATGAAGTATATACAAATCTCCTGAACCAAATATAGAAACGGGGAGCGGCATATAATCCTCGACATAGGCTTCTCTCTCATCGGGTAAACCACACGGAATAGAACCAACCAATGCTGCATTATTCATTTGTAAGTTCATTTTGTCAATCTTGTCCGTTGACATTCTGCCGTTTGAATAAGATATTATATTCCGTTCATCCATTTCAACAAGATACCTATGTACGCATGATGGCGAGATGTGCATTTCTTTCGCTATTTCGCGCACCGTCGGCATTCTGTGAGTATCCTCAAAGCTGCTTTCTATAAATAATTTTATCTCTGCCATCAATTCCTTATTTTTGCTCCTCATATACAAAACCTCCTATCAGGAACATTTGTTCTCGATACAATATAAGTATATCAATATTACAGAAATATGTCAATAGATGAAAAATGAGGTGGGCAAATAAATACCCACCTCGAAGCAATTATTTATATTTTTCTATAATAGTATTAAATCCATCAACCGCTTTAGACGGAGATATGATTTTCATCTTGCCTTCGGAAGCAAATACCCAACTATAGAATATACTACTCAAATCAACAGGCACAGTTACTGTAAAGTGATTTCTATCAACTATTGTTGTTTTAATATTGCTTCCAAATCGATCCACAATACTATTCATCAGAACATTTTCACATAGCAAAGTCACGTTGCAATCTTCACCGTCCAGCATTGAAAATTCATGCGAAAAGAATTCCGCTACAGAGTAATCGTTTGGTTTTGAAGTTGCTCTGTCCGTAGTAATCTCAAGGTTCTTAATTCTATCTACACGGAATTTAGCCACAATTCCTTTTTTCTCGTGAAGTCCGGCAAGATAGTATGCGTCATTGCTCCATATTAAGTCAAATGGAGATACTAAATACTTTGCCCCTCCATGACGAAGCACCTGAGTGCCGTCAACGCAATAATCAAAATATTGAAAACGTATTTTTTTATTT
>CALXUL010000271.1 GCA_944391635.1 uncultured Clostridia bacterium
CAAGTTTTAACAAAAATGACCGAAGCAGGTCTTGTTGCAGTTGTCCGCGCAAATTCTGCTGATGATGCTATGCGTATCTGTGACGCTTGTCTTGAGGGTGGTTGTCCTTCAATAGAACTTACTTTTACCGTCCCCGGTGCACATAAGGTTATTGAGGCACTTGCTGCTAAATATACAAAAGGCGAAATGCTTTTAGGCGCTGGCACCGTACTTGACTCCGAAACAGCCAGAATTGCAATTTTAAGCGGTGCAAATTTCGTTGTTAGCCCTGCGTTTAATCTTGAAGCTGCAAAGCTCTGTAACCGTTATCGCGTTCCGTATATGCCAGGCTGCGTATCAATAACAGAAGTTATTACCGCAATGGAAGCAGGCGCTGATATTGTTAAGATATTCCCGGCCGATTTATTTGGTCCTAAAATAATCAAAGATATAAAAGGTCCTCTCCCCCAAGCTCAGATGATGCCTACCGGCGGAGTTGACGTTGATAATGTCGCTGAATGGATAAAAGCAGGTGCTGTTGCAGTAGGCGCAGGCTCATCTCTTACAAAAGGGGCTAAGACTGGTGATTACAAAGATATTACTGCAAAAGCAAAAGCATTTATTGAAAACATACGCGCAGCACGCGCTAACTGAAAGTGAGGATATGATAAAATGGGTAAAATAGTTACATTGGGCGAAATAATGCTTCGTCTGTCTACTCCCGGAAATGAAAAATTTATTCAGGCTGATGAGTTTGATGTTTGCTATGGCGGCGGTGAGGCTAATGTCGCTGTTTCTCTTGCAAACTATGGTCACACTGCTGAATTTGTTACTAAGGTTCCTGAAAATCCAATCGGTGAATGTGCTGTTGCGGCACTTCGCAAAATGGGCGTTCAGACTAACCACATTGCAAAAGGCGGCGAAAGACTTGGTATATATTTTCTTGAAACCGGAGCTGCTATGAGAGCGTCAAATGTTGTTTATGACCGTGCGCACTCATCAATTGCAACCGCGTCGGTTTCGGCTTTTGATTTTGATGACATTTTTGAAGGCGCTGACTGGTTCCACTTTACTGGTATCACACCTGCCATATCCGACGCTGCAACTGAGCTTTGCGAAGCCGCATTAAAAGCAGCAAAAGCAAAAGGCGTCAAGGTATCATGTGACCTTAATTTCAGGAAAAAGCTCTGGACAAGCGAAAAGGCTCAGAAGGTTATGACAAACCTTATGCAGTATGTTGATGTTTGCATTGGTAATGAAGAAGATGCTGAAAAGGTTCTTGGCTTTAAGCCCGGCAATACCGATGTTACAAGCGGTGACCTTGAACTTGCCGGATATAAGGATATATTCGTACAGATGGTTGAAAAATTTAATTTTGAATATGTAGTATCTTCCTTAAGAGTCAGCCATTCTGCATCTGATAACGGCTGGTCAGCATGTATATATTCTCGTGACACTAAAGAATTCTATCATTCACGTGAATACAGAATTTCACCGATTGTTGACAGAGTAGGCGGCGGCGACAGCTTTGCAGGCGGCACTATCTGTGGATTTATGGACGGAAAAGACTTCAAATCCGCACTTGAATTCGGTGTTGCAGCATCAGCTTTAAAGCATACTATCCCCGGTGATTTCAATATGGTATCAAGATCAGATGTTGAAAATCTTGTCTGCGGCGATGGTTCAGGCAGAGTTCAAAGATAAAGTTTTTCTGCTTGTATTTTCTTGGGAGGGCGTATTCGTTTTGTCAGTAACTATCTCTGACGCATCTGTTTTTGCAGATGTAATATTTAACGAATCTGCCCTCCTGTTTTAATAATATTTTGAATGGAGAGTTGTTATTATGAGCAACAAAATCCTTATTGTAGATGATGAAAGTAATATTGTAGAATTGATACGTCTTTATCTTGAAAAGGAAGGCTTTGCAACAGTCAGCGCAAAAGACGGCAAGGAAGCTCTTGAAAAATTCAGGCAGGAGTCACCTGACCTTATAATACTTGATATTATGATACCCGAGCCCGATGGCTGGCAGGTGTGCCGCGAAATCCGCAGAAGCTCAAATGTCCCTATTATTATGCTTACTGCAAAGTCTGAAACCTTTGATAAGGTGCTTGGTCTTGAGCTGGGCGCAGATGATTACCTTACAAAGCCTTTTGAAACAAAAGAGCTTGTTGCAAGGGTAAAAGCTGTACTCAGAAGATCCGATTCTAAAGAATCCGAACAGAAAAAAACCGTATCCTATGAAAATCTTTCAATTAATATTGATAACTATGAGCTATCACTATGCGGTAAAATAATCGATGTTCCGCCAAAAGAATTAGAGCTTTTATACTTTCTGGCATCTAACCCTAACCGGGTGTATACCCGTGAGCAATTGCTTGAGGAGGTTTGGGGCTTTGATTATTTCGGTGATTCCAGGACTGTTGACGTGCATATAAAGCGCCTTAGAGAAAAACTTGAAGGCATTGAGGGTAATTGGCAGCTTAAAACCGTTTGGGGTGTTGGGTATAAATTCGAGGTGAGAAACTAAGTGTTCAAGTCAATTTTCAGCAGAATGGTTTTTACCTTCCTTTTGGTGCTTGTTTTTGTATTTTCATCAATGTTTGCGGCAATGGGCGGCTTTTACCTTAACCATATAGCCAATCAGCAGTTTGAAGAATCGGTAAACGCAGCAGGTACTATTGAATATTTAACAATTCTGCTCAAAGATATTATGAACAATTCACGTGTACGTGATTTATATAATACCACTCTTGCCTCCTGGTCATCAATTGTTGGCGCAGATATAACAGTTATTGACTCAAACGGAGAGGTTTTTGCATCAACTACCAATATAAAAACGGCTCCGTCCGACATGACAAGACGTGTTTTAGCAGGAGAAACGCTTAAAAAATATACTCGGTTCGGCAGTTATTATTCGGGTATCATATACGTTGTAGGTCTGCCATTTTCATACGACGGCAAAGTCATCGGCGGAATATTTTTTAATACTCCCCTAACCCAAATACAAAAATCATTGGGCACTTTTTTTGAGATGTTTCTTATGTCATGCTTACTCTCAATAATTATAGGTGTACTCTTAATTTACCGTCAGGCGAGAAAAATCTCATTACCGATAACAAGTATTAATTCAGCAGTTCTTGATATTGCCTCAGGAAAGTTTGAAAAACGCCTGCCGGTGACTTCATATGACGAAACCGGTCAGCTTGCATCGAGTTTTAATTATATGGCATACTCGCTTGAACATCTTGAACAGATGCGTCAGAACTTTATATCAGACGTATCACACGAATTAAGGACGCCTATGACATCAATTTCAGGGTTTGTAGAAGGCATTCTTGATGGTACTATCCCCCCTGAAAAACATGAAGAATATCTTAAAGTTGTGCTCGAGGAGTCTCGGCGGCTATCAAGAATGGCATCGGATATGCTGGAAATGTCCAAAATGAGTTCCTCTGAATATAAACTGGATATGAAAAAATTTGATATATGTGAAACCGTTCGTCTTGCAATTATCAGTATGGAAAGCAAGTTTGACAGCAAATCTCTTGAACTTGACGTATCCTTTTCAAGCGATCAGATATTTGTCTTAGCCGACAAAGACTCAATTCTCAGAGTTATAATAAACCTCTTGGATAACGCGGTAAAGTTCAGCTATGAAAATACCAAAATAGGTGTGTCAGTAT